>NZ_JATR01000012.1:0-13834 GCF_000526075.1 Streptococcus sp. SR1 | reverse complement strand
GTCTGTAGTGAAGTTTGAGTTGAAAACAGAAGCGTTGACAGCTGGTCGTCCAAAAACAACTTCATTTGTATTGGTAGATCCACTTCCAACTGGCTATCAGTTTGATTTGGAAGCAACCAAGGCTGCAAGCAAAGGTTTTGAAACAAGCTATGACAAAGCTAGTCACACTGTAACCTTTAAGGCTACTGATGAGACATTGGCAACATACAATGCTGATTTAACTAAACCTGTTGAAACTCTTTATCCAACGGTTGTTGGTCGTGTCTTGAATGATGGGGCAACTTATACAAATAACTTTACATTGACAGTTAACGATGCCTACGGTGTTAAGTCAAATATTGTTCGTGTAACGACTCCAGGTAAACCAAATGATCCTGACAATCCAAATAACAACTACATCAAGCCTTTGAAAGTTAACAAGAACAAGCAAGGTGTGAATATTGATGGCAAAGAAGTTCTAGCTGGTTCAACGAACTACTATGAACTCACATGGGATTTGGACCAATACAAGGGAGATAAATCTTCTAAAGAAGCGATTCAAAATGGTTTCTACTATGTGGATGATTATCCAGAAGAAGCCTTAACCCTTCAACCAGAATTGGTTAAGATCCGTGATCTAGAGGGCAATCTTGTACTAGGTATCAGTGTTCAACAATATGATAGTTTAGAAGCTGCTCCTAAGAAGATTCAAGAGCTGTTGAAGAAAGCCAACATCACTGTTAAAGGTGCTTTCCAACTCTTCTCAGCTGATAATCCAGCTGAATTCTACAAGAACTATGTGGCAGCAGGAAAATCATTGCTCATCACAGATCCGATGACAGTTAAACCTGAATTTGGTCAAACGGGTGGTAAGTATGAAAACAAAGCCTACCAAATTGATTTTGGAAATGGCTATGTTACAGAAGTAGTTGTCAACAACGTACCAAAAATCACACCTAAAAAAGATGTGACAATCAGTATGGATCCAAGCAGTGACAATATCGATGGCCAAACAATTCCATTGAACCAGTACTTCAATTATCGTTTAATTGGTGGTTTGATTCCACAAAATCATTCTGAGGACTTGAGTGACTATAGTTTTGTAGATGATTATGACCAAAAAGGTGATCAATACACTGGAAACTATAAAGTTCTTGCCAAGGTTGATATCCGATTGAAAGACGGTCGTGTTATCAAGGCAGGGACAGACTTAACCGCTGAAACACAGGTTGAACATGACCAAGATAAAGGAATGATTACCATTCGCTTCAAGGAAGAATTCCTTCAAGAGATTCAGTTGGATTCTCCATTCCAGGCTGAGACTTATATTCAAATGAAACGAATTGCTGTCGGAACCTTTGAAAATACCTATGTAAATACTGTGAACAAAGTTGCTTACGCCTCAAATACAGTTCGTACGACAACGCCAGAACCTAAGAAACCAGAGGAGCCAACAACTCCTAATTCTAATCCAAATCCAAAAGGGAACCCTACTCTACCTCAAACAGGTACAAATGATTCAAGCTACATGCCATATCTTGGTCTGGCAGCTTTAGTAGGAGTTTTAGGACTTGGTCAATTGAAACGTAAAGAAGACGAAAGCAACTAAGCTCTAAAAGTTAAATAGAAAAGAGGAACTCTGTTTCCTCTTTTTTATAGTCCGAAATTAAAAACGCTTCCTATTGATTTTTACTCATAAAATCAACTAATTTATGTTAAAATGGTAGTAGAAAGTTGAGATTATGAGTTATTTTAAAAAATATAAATTTGATAAGTCACAGTTCAAACTTGGTATGCGGACTTTCAAAACGGGGATCGCCGTTTTTCTAGTTCTTTTGATTTTTGGCTTTTTTGGCTGGAAGGGTCTTCAAATCGGTGCTCTGACAGCGGTTTTTAGTCTGAGGGAGAGTTTTGATAAGAGCGTCCATTTTGGAACTTCACGTATTCTAGGAAATAGTATCGGTGGCTTCTACGCCCTTATCTTTTTTCTCTTAAATACCCTATTTCATGAAGCCTTTTGGGTGACCTTGGTGGTTGTTCCAATATGCACTATGTTAACCATTATGACAAATGTGGCCATGAATAATAAATCGGGGGTTATTGGTGGTGTAGCAGCTATGTTAATCATTACCCTATCAATACCGAGCGGTGAAACAATTTTGTACGTGTTTGCGCGCGTATCGGAAACTTTTATGGGAGTTTTTGTCGCAATTCTCGTAAATTATGATATTGATCGTATTCATCTCTTTTTAGAGAAAAAAAAAATAATGTTACATTTTGTGACATTATTAATTGACGTTTGTCTTTTTTTAGACTATAATAGACAGAAAGAAGGAAAATGTAAATGAAGGAAAAAGAATTTCGCCGAAATATGGCTGTTTTTCCTATCGGCAGTGTTATGAAGTTGACCGATCTCTCGGCGCGTCAGATTCGTTATTACGAGGATCAAGAGTTGATTAAACCTGATCGAAACGAAGGAAACCGTCGCATGTATTCGTTGAATGATATGGATCGTCTGCTTGAAATCAAAGATTATATCTCTGAAGGCTACAATATCGCTGCTATTAAGAAAAAATATGCTGAACGTGAGGCGAAGTCCAAGAAAGTGGTGAGTCAGACGGAGGTGCGTCGCGCACTTCATAATGAACTCCTCCAGCAGGGACGCTTTGCTTCAGCACATTCACCTTTTGGTCGCGGTTAGGCAATCGCAAGTAGTCATATATTAAGGAGAAAAAACATGCCAATCACAGCTGCAGATATTCGTCGTGAAGTCAAGGAAAAAAATGTTACCTTTATTCGTCTCATGTTCTCAGATATTTTGGGAACAATGAAAAACGTCGAAATTCCTGCTACAGATGAACAGTTAGATAAAGTCTTGTCAAACAAGGCTATGTTTGATGGATCTTCTATTGAAGGTTTTGTACGTATCAATGAGTCAGATATGTACTTGTACCCAGACTTGGATACATGGACAGTCTTCCCTTGGGGAGATGAAAACGGAAGTGTTGCAGGTTTGATCTGTGATGTCTATACAACAGAAGGTAAACCATTTGCAGGTGACCCTCGTGGCAATTTGAAACGTGCTCTTCGCCATATGGAAGAAGTAGGATTCAAATCCTTCAATCTTGGACCAGAGCCAGAATTCTTCCTATTTAAACTGGATGAAAATGGGGATCCGACTCTTGAGGTAAATGACAAGGGTGGCTACTTTGATTTGGCACCTACAGACCTTGCGGACAATACACGTCGTGAAATCGTTAATGTCTTGACCAAAATGGGATTTGAAGTAGAAGCAAGTCACCACGAGGTTGCGGTTGGACAACATGAAATTGACTTCAAGTATGATGAAGTCCTCCGTGCCTGTGACAAGATTCAAATCTTTAAACTCGTTGTTAAAACTATTGCTCGCAAACATGGTTTGTACGCAACCTTTATGGCAAAACCAAAATTTGGTATCGCTGGATCAGGTATGCACTGTAATATGTCCTTGTTTGATGCAGAAGGAAATAATGCCTTCTTTGATCCAAATGATCCAAAAGGAATGCAGTTGTCAGAAACGGCCTACCATTTCCTTGGTGGTTTGATCAAGCATGCCTACAACTATACTGCCATCATGAACCCAACGGTTAACTCATACAAACGTTTGGTTCCAGGTTATGAAGCGCCTGTTTACATTGCTTGGGCTGGTCGTAACCGTTCGCCACTTGTGCGCGTACCAGCTTCACGTGGTATGGGAACTCGTCTTGAGTTGCGTTCAGTGGACCCAATGGCAAACCCATACATCGCTATGGCGGTTCTTTTGGAAGTTGGTTTGCATGGTATTGAAAACAAAATCGAAGCACCAGCTCCTATCGAAGAAAATATCTACATCATGACAGCGGAAGAGCGTAAGGAAGCTGGCATTACAGACCTTCCATCAACTCTTCACAACGCCTTGAAAGCTTTGACTGAGGATGAAGTGGTCAAGGCAGCCCTAGGTGAACACATCTACACTAGTTTCCTTGAAGCCAAACGTATCGAGTGGGCTAGCTATGCAACCTTTGTGTCACAATGGGAAGTTGATAATTATCTTGATTTGTATTAAGAACATAAAAAAGATTGTCTGATTGGGCAATCTTTTTTATTATTGCAAATTTTTAAATGTATTTCGTTGCTGTTTTTAGTATAGTTATTATATAGAAAAATAGAAAACAAGAAAGAGTTAATTATGCATTAAAAAGAAATAATATTCTGAAAATAATTAGAAAATAACGTCCAATCATTTTCATTATACCTATTTAATGCAGTAGTGTGGCGGGTTTAGCGTGAGAAAGAAAAAGTTTACAATTTGACAACATATTTCTTGAAATACTCATTAGTAAATGATAAAATGTTTTTTGGAATGGATGAGTTTCGGAGGGTTCATAAATTATTTACTATATTATTTACTCAAGCTGTACTCGCCATATTTCATCAAAAAGGAAAGGAGATTCTATGCAAAAAGATAAGTGGTGGCTTCCGTTTTTAGCAGTGGGAGTCATCATCGGATTGTCGGTGGGTTTGATTTATTATACTAGACCCGCTAAGGACGGAGAAGTAGGGACTTCATCAGTTTCGCAATCAACTTCAAGTGCTGAGAACAATACTGCCTTGAGTCTAAAAGGTCAACAACTTCCAGAATTTAAAATGACTTCTCAAGACGATAAAGTGGTTGCTAGTTCAGAACTGTATGATAAACCTATGTTAATTGTCGAATGGGCTAGTTGGTGTCCTCATTGTCAGAAACAACTACCCATTGTTCAGCAGATGTATGAAAAGTATGGTGAACAGATCAATTTTGTTTTACTAAATATGAACGAACCTGGTAAAGAAACGAAGGAGAGTGCTGATCGATACATTAAGGAAAAAGGATATACTTTCCCTTATTACTATGATGAAGATCAATCAGCGGCAGATCTATTACAGGTTCAGACCATACCAAGTATGTATTTTGTAACCAAAAAGCAAGAAGTAAAAAATGTATTGATTAATCATTCCGATGCGGAAAGCTTTTCTAAAGAGTTGCAAACATTACTCAACTAACATATATCTACTATAGAAAAGGGGGAAGAAGAAATCACAATAGGATTTCAGAAATAGCAATGAGAGATTTCATTAAAAAGGTATCCATATTGTTTATCATTTTATTCTTATCTGTTCCATTAGCCTTAATGGGACAGCTACTTGGTAGCGCTGCAGCAAATGAAGGCGGTAGTACTATTGAAGTAGGTGGAAATACAAAGATAACACAAAATGGATGTTCCCGTAAAATTGAAAAAACGGAAAAAATTAGCTGGCGCCTGCCTAGAAAACCAGTGGATTTGGTAATTTTGCAGGATGCGAGTGGATCATTTAAGAACACCATTCCAAATGTCCAGAATGCTTTAAAAACTCTGACGACATTTGTGAAGGAAGAAGAGTATGATGAAAATAACCCACGTTTGGTTAAGACTAATAATCCAGATACGTCAGACCGGGTTATGATGGCAACCTTCCAAGGTGCAGATGGATACAACTACTACTACAATAACAATTTTACAGGCCGTAAAGATGTTTATGGTAGTTGGGGACCTGACTATGATTACAAATACAAGGCAAGTAACTTGTCTTCTAATCAAAATGATATCCATCAATTCATTGATAATATTAAGGTAGCAGGAGGAACCCCTACAGTTCCAGCTATTGACGATGTCATTGCTCAGTATAATCAAAGAAAAGGGAATATGGCTAACGGTCGTAAGACCATCTTCCTTTTGATTACGGATGGTGTTGCTAATGGGAAACGTGACCCTGATGGTAAGGTCCGTCTAGAGTACAGCGACTATCGTAATAATATTCTTACACGTGCTTGGAATTTTAATGAGCTAACTGAAGCATCCCAAAACGTTTTAGGGCGTGTGAAAGAGGTTAAGGAAGCATCTACAAGACTTAAAAATGTTGTTGGTTCTGAAGGAACAGTAGTAGTTGGTTTCTGGGAAGACGTATCAATCTTTGCAAACTCTAAAGCTCAGTATTATGACACATATAAAGAAGGTTATTCAAAATATTTTGATATTGGAGATAACCGAAGTGTCCAAGAGATTTTCCATGAAGCATTGGAGGGGATGGCTTCTCCAGCTAAAAATATCAATGGAAAAGATGTTTCCTTCTATGTTAATGAACAAAGCGATATCAATAAATTCTCAAGTCGAGTTCTAGAATCTGTTGGTGCTGCTCTGGTTAAAGAAGATATCAAAGGTGAGTTTGAAGTTACTCCAGGATATAAGGTAGATGCAGTTCGAATTAATGGTAAGAAGATTGTATCAAAGGTTACCGATTCGAAGAAAGAAATTCGTGGTAAGATTGTTCAAGAAGGAGACAAGGTTACAATCTCTGTTCCAGAGAGTGTCTTTAATCCAGGAAACAACAAGTTTGACTATGATTTGAGTAAGGAAGCACATGCTGAACAAGTTGATGAGGATGATGAGCAAGACCCTCCTGCAGACTACAAACCAGTTAAGGAGACAGTTCCAGTTCCTGAGTTGACTGGTAAATTTAAAGTTGGTGATTTTGCGACTGAAACAATCGGTGGTTCGAAAGAAACTGTAGAAGTTCAAAAACTTGAATACTGTTACCCAAGTGCCACCAAGAAAATTGCAGACCAAGATCAAAGCAATGATACTGGTACTATTGAAGATCCGCTTCAATTAACTAAAAAACCATCCTATGCAGCGAACTTGTCTGCCAAAGACGAAACATTTACTTATACAGTAGATTACAACTTCAACAACGCTCCATATGAGTTCAAGAAAAATGTTATGCTGACTGACCCTCTTGATTATCGTTTGGAAGTTGTAGGTCATCATGCTTCTGGACCACAAGGTCAAATCTTGACTCGTGTCGTGAAACAAAATGACGATCTCGGAAACGAACGTGATGTTGTTGTTGCTGATGTACCAAGTGTGAATGGTTATGAATACTTAGTGCTTCAAAAAGCAAAAATGACCATTACGGTTCGCTTGAAGGAGCAATATCGCAATAATCAAGCGAGCAAAGAATTCATGGCCCTTCTTCAGGATAATGATGGCTTCGGTTTGCTGAATCAGGGTAATATCATGTGGAATGGTGAGGATAATAATCCTGATCCAAGTAAACATGCTAAAACAGCTGACAAACCAAGTACAATTCGTCGCTCAAACCCAGTCTATGTTAAACCACCAGTTGATACCGAAATTACGAAGAAGGTCAATAATAAGGAACATGAAGATCTTAAGACAGAAGAAGAACTCTTCGAGTACAAAGTGACTGTTCCATGGCCAGGCATTGCAGATACATTCAGCCTTACGGATACAGTTGTTTCAGAGTTGGAAGTTCAGGCAGATAGCTTGAATGTAAAACTTGGTGAAAAAGATAATACTGAGTTGAAAACTGCTACAAAAGTTGAAGGTCAAACTGTTTCACTGACTCTTGATAAAACTCAACTTGAAAAAATCTCACGTAAGGTAACGCGTCGTAAAACTAAAGATGTTCAATACCTTGAATTGACCTTCAAGGCTAAGATTCGCCCCGGTGCTGACCTTTCTAAGTACAAGAAAGATGGTCAGGTTAAAGTGCCAAATACGGCAGATGTTGCCTTGAATGATATCAAGAAAACTTCTAACGAAGTAACGGTTACCCCACCAAAACCAAAAGAACCAACTATTGATAAGAAAATCAATGAAAACTTGGATAGCTTCCAAACGTTTGATGGGCAACCATACAACTACAACATTACAACAGCAGTACCAAGTGATGTTGCCAATTACAAGAAATTTGTGATTCGTGATACACTGGATGCTAATTTGGAACTTGCAGGCGACGTAAGTATTAAAGGTTCTGCAGCGGCCCTCTTTGATATCCACACCAATGGCCAAGAGATTACGGCAACGGTGAAGGATGGTCAGTTTGGTGAACTTGCAAAATACTCAACTGTTGAACTAGTCATTCCTGCAAAAGTTAAAAATGGTGTGACAGGTACAACCATTGAAAACAAGGCTTCTATTTCCTTTACAAATGAGAATAATGTAGAGAAAGAAGTTGAATCGAAACCTGTCACCGTAACGCCACCTCCTGTAACGAAGAAGATCAATGAAACCCTTGATCACTTAGATATCGCGACAGGTCAAGCGTATAACTACAACATTAAGACAAAACTTCCAACAGATATTACAGATTACAAGAAATTTGTGATTACAGATACACTTGAAGGAGATTTGTCAGTTATCAATGAAACTTCAAGCAAACCAGTTATCAAAGGAGCGGCTACAGCCTTCTTCGATGTAACAGTTGAGGGTCAAACCGTGACTGCAACGATGAAGGACTTTGCGAACGCTACAGACCTTGCTGGTCAAGAAGTGGAATTGATTATTCCAGCTAAGATCAATGATGGAGTGACTCGTATCAACATTCCAAATACTGCGAAGTTCAGCTTCACAGATAAGAACGATCATAGCGGAGAAAAAGAAACGAAACCTGTCACCGTAACCCCTCCTTCAGAACCAGGTGTTGATAAGAAAATCAACGAAACACTGACAGAGGCAACAATCGGTGCAGAAACCGACTTTACTTATAATATCAAAGCGAAATTGCCAAATGATATTACAACATACAAGTCCTTCGTTGTAACAGATACCTTGGATGAGAACTTGACTCCAGGTCAAGCTGAAATCAAGGGAGCGGCAGCGAAATTCTTCGATGTAACAGTTCAAGGTCAAACCGTGACTGCAACGATGAAAGATTTTGCGAATGCGGGTGACTACGGTAACCAAGAAGTAGAGCTCGTGATTCATGCCAAAGTGAAGAAAGGCTCAACTGTTCCATCTATTGAGAACAAAGCTAAGATTACTTACACCAACAAGAATGACCAACAAGGTGAGAAAGAAACCAAGCCGGTCACTGTTACACCACCACCAATCACGAAGAAGGTGAATGGTCAGGAACACGCAGATCTTGGTAAGTTATCAGAAATCTTTACTTATACGATTGACTCAACGGTTCCACACGTGGCAGATAGCTTCACCATTTCAGATGATATCGTCAAAGAATTGGCATTTGAAGGAGAAGCAACGGTCACTGTTGATGGCCAAGCTGTTCAAGACCTCACTGTAACAACAGAAGGTCAACGTTTGACGGTCACATTTGGTAAAGAGCAAGTGAAACAATATGCTGGTAAAGCTGTACAAGTTTCATTCAATGCCAAGATTAAAGACGGCATCACTTTCGATTCTCTCTTGACTGCTTATCCAAATGAAGCAAAAGACAAGCCAGTAGTACCAAATACTGCTAGCTACATCATTAATGACAATCCAGATTCTAAGAAAGAATCAAAACCAGTCACTGTCACTCCACCGCCAACAACAACTCCAGAGCTTAAGAAGGAAGTAAACGGAGCAGAACGTTACGATCTTGCAAAACGTAATGAAGAATTTACTTATACTTTGAAAACAACAATGCCTGCCAATGCAACTGTGTTTGAGATGACAGACGAGTTGAAAGAAGTTCTAGAATTTGTTGGTGAGAATGCTTCAGCTACTGTTAAACTTGATGGTGAGGATGCAGGATCTAAGGCGACAGTAACAATTTCTGGCCAAGTGATCAAAGTTGCCTTTACAGAAGCTTCTGTAAAAGCAGATGCTGGTAAGTCTATTGAAGTGAATTTCAAGGCTAAGATTAGAGATAATGCCAACTTGTCAGCTTATGTGACTAAAGATGGTAAGACTGAGATTCCAAACAAGGCTTCTTACGACATCGATCACAATCCGAAATATCACAAGGATTCAAATGAAGTCCCAGTAACTCCACCGACTCCAGAAGAGCCAGAAATCAAGAAAGATGTGAACGGCAAAGAAGCTGAAACTCTTGGCAAACGCGACCAAGTCTTCACTTACAACGTGAAAACAAGTGTAGCGCAAGATGCGACAGCCTTCTCAGTCACAGATACCCTAGTAGACGTTCTTGAATTCGCCGGAACTTCAAGTGCTAAATTGAATGGTCAAGCGCTTGACGCTAGCCAAATCAAGGTAGAAGGTCAAACCATTACCTTGACACTTACAGAAGAGCAAGTGAAAGCAAATGGCGGTCAAGCAGTTGAATTAACATTCGACGCTAAGATCAAAGCCGGCGCGAACTTGTCTGCTTATGTAACAGAAGATAAGTCAATCAAGGTTCCGAACAAGGCAGCTTACAAGGCAGATCTTCCAAACAAACCAGGCTTCATCAAGGATTCAAATGAAGTTCCAGTAACGCCACCGACTCCAGAAGAGCCAGAAATCAAGAAAGATGTCAACACGAAAGCTGAAGAAACACTCGCTGATCGTGATCAAGTCCTCACCTACAACGTGAAAACAAGTGTTCCAACAGATGCGACAGTCTTCAGTGTAAGTGATACACTTGAATCTGTTCTTGATTATGCAGGTTCAGCAAACGCGAGCTTGAATGGTCAAGCGCTTGACGCTGGCCAAATCAAGGTAGAGGGTCAAACCATTACCTTGACTCTTACAGAAGAACAAGTCAAAGCCAATGGTGGTCAAGCAGTTGAATTGAGCTTCACTGCGAAGATTAAAGCGGGAGCTGATTTGACTCCATATCTAACAGATCGTGGATTCACTGTTCCAAATACAGCTTCTTATGATGCGAAGTTCCCACACAAACCAGGGCTACACAAAGATTCGAATAAAGTTCCGGTAATCGTTCCAAAAGAACCAGAACCAGAAATTTCTAAGAAGATTAATCGTACCTTGGACCACTTGGATGTGGAATACGACGCACCATACATGTATAATGTCAATACCACTTTGCCAAAAGATATTGATAAGTACAAAGAGTTCACAGTCACAGATACACTCGAACCAGTCTTGGAAATCGCTGATACACCAGTAGCCTATGTAGATGGACGTGATGCAAATGGTGCCCTTGAAACAAGTGTTGAAGGAAATACAGTCACTGTGAAAGTGAAAGATTTCGCTCGATTGAAAGGTTTCAAAGAAATCCAATTGTATATTCCAGCTAAACTCAAAGCGAATAGCGATTTGAAAGCTTATAAGGACCAATTGGTACCAAACAAAGCAACTGTCAACTTCAAGGATGCCAATGGTCAATCTGGTAACAAGGAAACAAAACCAGTAACGGTGAAACCGCGTGACCCAGAAAAACCAACAGATCCAACACCAGGTGAACCAGCTAAGTCTGTTGGACCAGAAGATGGATCTAAACCTGATAAAGACTACCACTTGCCAAACGCTTTAGATACCTTCCGCTTCGATATCACTACACCGGTTCCAACAGATCCAGTAGATGAAAACGGAAATGCTAAGAAGGATCAATACGGTCGTCTTATCAAGACAGACTTGACTAGCTTTACAATCACGGATGAAATCAATTCAGTCTTGAAAGTCAACAAAGACCGAATCGCTCTTAAAGTTGAAAATACTCAGTTTGACAAGATCAAAGCAGCTCTTCAAGTCCAACTTGAACAGTCTGAAAAAGAACTCAAAGCTTTGACAGGCAAGTCAACAGAAGAGACTTCAACAGAGACTGGTAAGAAGGAAGAACTCAAGGCAGCGGAAGCTAAAGTAGCTGAATTGAAAGCGAAGTTGGAAGCAGCTAAAGCAACACAACCAGCTACTCCAGCAACAGCTGCTGAAGAAACAACTCCAGCTACATCTGATTCTTCTGCAACAGAAGATAAGAAACCTGCAACTAGCGAGCCAAGTCAAGATCTTGCAAGCTTGGAAGCAGAGTTGAAAGCAGCTGAAGAAAACTTGGCTAAACTTCAAGCACCAGCTGAGAAAGAATCAGAATTGGCACCAGCTGATAAAAAACAACAACAAGAGAAACTTGAAAATGAAATCAAGAAACTAAAAGAAGCTCAAACTAAGCTTCAAGCAGCTATTGATAAATTGAGTAAGGCTTCAAATGATCGTGGTGAATTAGTAGGTAAAGATTTAGAAGCAATTGCTACTGTTACTTACGATGAAACTAGCAATGTTGTGACTTTTGAAATCAGCGACAAGGATGTTCTTGAAGCCTTGAAGGGAAGTACCGTACGTCTTGTACTTTACACTAACTTCAAAGAAGGAACAGATTTTGCACAATTCGCTGCTGGTGTGCCTAATACAGCTACAGTAAGCTTTAACCATAATCCAAAGCCAAAAACTACCAACAAAGTTGTGGTGTTCCCACCAACACCACCAACACCAGAAAAACCACAAACTCCGCCACCAGGTGGAACCGTTCCTCCTGCAGAACCTAAGAAAACATTGCCAAATACAGGTTCTGAAGCTTCTTCAATCTTTGGAGTACTTGCTGCCCTAGCTCTAGGACTTGCTGGACTTCTAGTTTGGAAGCGTAAAGCTGAACGTTAGTATCATATAGTAAGAGGAGAGTAGAAAATTTTACTCTTCTCCTTACTGTATATTGAAAGTGTTAAGGAAAGAATAATGAGTAGAAAAAAATTATTAAAGTTAGGGATTTCAATACTTGCTTTAAATGCACTTGGAGTAGCTACTTATCATGTAGCTCCCGACTTGTATCAAATTCCAACAGTGCATGCGGAAGAGACACCAGCGGAAGATGAAGAAATTCCAGATGGACAAGAGCGAAATATTGCAAATACATTCAAAAGAATGCTTAATAGTATAGAATCTTCAATTAAGGATTTTACAGATAGTCCAGATGAGGAGAATAAAGAACTCCTAGAGGGTGACGTAGAAGAAGCAAAGAATTTTTTTGAAACTGCAAAGAAGGCAATGAAGAGTCCAGAAGGTCAAAAAAGTTTTGCGGTGCTTGAAGCTCGCTACAATTCTTTAAAAGCTAAGGCTGAGGCGCTTCTCACTGGGGGAGATTTAAAAGAAGAACATCAAGAAGTCACAACTACTGAGGAGATTCCTTACCCATCTCGGACAGAAAACAATGCAGACCTCGCTGAAGGTACTCGAAAGGTAAAACAAGCGGGAGAAAAAGGTCAGAAGAAAGTTGTTTGGGATGTTACTTTGGTAAATGGCGTTGAGAAAAAACGTGATAGAAAGAGCCAAACGGTAATTAAAGAACCAGTAGAAGAAATCATTGAAGTTGGAACTAAGAAAACAGCTGTAGAAACCAAAGAAACAGTGACTGTAGAGGAGAAAGTTGCTTTCAAAGAAGAAACGAAAGCAGACCCAGCACTAGATAAAGGTCAAACGCGTGTTGAAGAAGGTGAAGAAGGTATCGATGAAGTCACTTATGAAGTGACAAAAGTGGATGGTGTTGAAAAATCTCGTAAAGAAGTTTCACGCAAGACTAAGAAAGCTGCAAAAAACAAGGTTACTTATACCGGTTCAAAAGCAGTTGTGACCACTAAGGAAGTAACCAAAACTGAAGAAGTTGCCTTTCAGACTCGTGAGGTTGAAAATGCACTCTTAGCTGAAGGTGTTCGCCGAGTGAAAACAGCTGGCCAAAAAGGTGTTCGTACGATTGTTGAAACTGTCACTTACACAGACGGCGTTGAAACAGGTCGCGAGGTGAAATCCAACACAATCACAACTCCAGCAGTGGATGAGATTGTTGAAGTAGGAACTAAGAAAGTAGAAGCCCCAGTTGTAACCACTAAGGAAGAAACGAAGACAGAGGAGGTTACCTTCCAAACTAAGGAAGTAACCAATTCAGATCTTCCAGAAGGAACTCGTGTAGTGAAAACAGCTGGTGAAAATGGTGTTCGCACTATCGTTTACACAGTTACCTATACAGATGGAGTAGAAACAGGTCGTGTTGAGAAATCCAACACAATCACCACCCCAGCAGTAGATGAGATCGTTGAAGTAGGAACTAAGAAAGTAGAAGCCCC
>NZ_JATR01000011.1:0-5509 GCF_000526075.1 Streptococcus sp. SR1 | reverse complement strand
TCACTTCATCTTCTGGAAGGGAGGTTCCTGGTTTCGTTCCAACTTCTACGANNNGCTGCTTGAACTTCTTTCGATGCGACTTTCTGACCGTCTGCTAAAAGATTGATTGTAATCTTAGTTGGACGTTTGCCGTCTTGGTTATTCGCGTCATCCCAGTTCTTGGTAGCTGTGACATCAACTGTTTCTGGAGAATAGCTATTTGTGATAGTGAATCCTGATGCAGCGTCACCAGTAACTTCTGGAGCGTAACCAGGAACAGTTACTTCTACTACTGTGTACTGGATAGGTGTGCCGCCTTTATCAGCATCAAGGTCCGTGAAGCTTCCAGTCCAACCGTTTGCGGCATTGAGTTCAAGTGTTTTACCAGTATCTTGACCATCCGCAAGCAATTTAACTGTGACAGAAGATGGGCGTTTACCATCTTGATTGTCCTTATCATCCCATTTTTTCGTCACAGAAACCGAAGTTTTCGCTGGTGTGTATTTGTTTGTAAATACAAGATCTTTTGCTTCTTTTGAAGCAGTTGCTTTCAATTCAGTTGCGCTTACTTTTTCAACCGTTACTTCAACTTCTTGAACTGTCTTATCGTAAGTGATTCCTGCTTCAGAGCCAGCAACTTCTGAGATAGTATACTTGTGAGTTCCCACTTGGCTCTCATCATATGAGATTGGTGAGAAGGTCACAGTTCCGTCGGCAGCGTTTTTCACTGTTTCGACAACACTACCGTCTTCTTTCTTCAATTCGAAGCTGTATTTACCTGCTTCAAGAGCTTTTCCTTCAAGAACTTTCTTAGCTCCAAGAGTGACACTTGTAGCCCCTGCTGGAGTGTAAGTGTTCTCGAATACTTTTTCACCGTCATAAGCAACGGTTGCTTCAAGGACACCTTTACCATTGTCCGCTACAGTTACTGTAGCTGTGATGGTTTTCGTATCGTACTGGATACCTGTAGCAGTACCCGCTTTTTCAGCAATCTTATAAGCATAAGTGCCCGCTTTGTCGAATTCCAATTCTGAGAACTTAACGTTTCCGTCTTTGTCATTCTTCACGGTTTCTTTCACATTACCGTCTTGGTCTGTCAAAGTGAACTCAAATTCATCAGCTTTCAACTCACGACCTGTCAATTTCTTAGTCACTTCGAGATTTGCTTTAGCATTTGCAGCTTTGTAAGTATTTTCGAAGTGTCTTTCATCGTTGTCATAAGAAACAGTTGCTTTCAGAGCACCATGACCGTCATCTGTTACTTCGATAGTCACTTCCACAGTCTTATTAGAATAAGTGATACCATTCTCGATTTGACCAGCTTTGTGTTCGTAGATTGTATACTGGTAAGTACCAGCTTTCTCGAATTCTAAATCCTTAAACTTGATGTTTCCATCTGCATCATTTGTAGTTTTTTCTACAGGATCACCTTCGTGATTTAGCAAGGAGAAGACAAACTCGCCACCTTTGAGCGGAATCGGAGTATTGGTGTTCTTATTGATAAATGACTTAGTTGCAGAAACTGGTGCTTTGACTTTTGCAGGGCTGTAAGTATTGGTGAAGGTTGTGCTATTAGCTGTACCATCACTGCTGTAATCAACAACTGCAGTCAGTTTACCATGACCGTCATCTGTTACAGTTACTTTAGCTGTGACTGTCTTAGAATCGTAGGTAATACCATTTTCAGTTGTACCAGCTTTTACTTCCTTGATAGTGTAAGTATAAGTACCTGCTTCATCGAAGGTCAATTCATGAAACTTAACTTTTCCATCTGCATCATTTCTCTTAGTTTCAACGTTACCAACTTGGTCTGTCAACGTAAATTCGAACTCATTTTCTTGAGCTCCTGTCGTACGACCGGTCAACTGCTTAGTCACTTCAAGAACGGCCTTAGCATTAGTTGCTTTATAAGTATTTTTGAATGTCTGAATTCCACCATCAGTAGCTCTATTCACTGCACCAGTAAGTGATGGTACAAGATTAGAACTAGGTGCTGAAGAGACCAAATTAGCTGACGGAAGTGCCACAGCAGTAATAGGATGATACAATACTGTCGCAACCAGTTTACCTTTTCCATCATCTGTTACACTTACTGTGACTGGTACTGTTCTAACATCGTAAGTCACACCATCGATGGTTTGACCAGCATTCACTTCAACAACAGTAAATTCGTATTCACCCGCTTTATCGAAAGGAATATCTTTGAAGACTACGCGACCAGCTGCATCGTTCTTAGCTCTTTGAACTTCTTGGCCATTTTTGCCTTTCAAGATAAATTCAAATTCTTCGTTTTGAAGAGGTGTTGGACGACCACCCACCAATTCTTTTTTGACTTCAATATCAGCCTTAGTTGGTGAAGTACCATAGGTGTTTGTGACAGTTAAATCAGCTGTTTGATTGGCTGTATAACCATCTACAGCAGTGACAAGATTGCCATCTTCATCGACTTCCATCACACTATAAATGTACTTCACACCGTGCTCATCTGTCGCAGGAAGGTCTGTCCATTCTACAGTTCCATCTGTTTTGGGAACTTCTTTTTGGGCAGCACCAGCTACTTCTTCAATCGCTCCACCTTCTGGCGTACGATAGAGTTTGAAGTAGACAGTTGGACGAATATGTTCCTGACCGCCAACCCAGATTTTCTTAGCCGTCACGTTTGTCTTTGGAACTTCGTAAGTGTTGGTGACTTTGTTGTTTCCGTTATAGGATACAACATAGCTGTTGTCGCCTACTTTGACTTTCTCTCCTTCTTTCAAAGGAAGTTCAGTAGTATCTTGAAGCTCGCGAACAGAGTAGACTAATTCTGTTTTTCCATCAACATCGTACTTAGGTAGTCGATTTAGCCACTTATAAGTGTAAACACCATTAGACTCTGTCACTTCAGGGGTGTAGTTCCCAGTAACAGGTTTTGCATCTGCAACAGTTTGTCCTTCTTTGTGCACATACAAACCGAGTTTGACTTTTTTGTAATCAGTTGCTTTTCCGTTTACCCAAGTCTTGGTTGCTTCAAAGTCAACTGTCACACGTTTGTTAGAGATATTGAGGGGAACACCCTTTCCATCTTTCATCTCCACTTCGAACTCTTGACTATTTACCTGATAGCCTGATTTAGGAGTTTTTTCTTTAACGATATACTTACCATTATTGAGAGCCTTTGAGACAGCTATCCCATCCGCATCTGTTGTAACGGTATCAACCAAATTATTAGTGGTTTTCTCACGGATTTCAAAGACAACGCCTGCCAACTTAACAGTTGCATCCGCTTCATCGTATTTTGTGATTTTGATCTTACCAGCAATATCAGCTGTGACTGATGCACCTACAGATTTAACCGTCTTTAAATTAAACGTTGCTTCTGTTCTGGTTCCAATACTACCTCCGTATTGTTCCCAAATAAGTTGTGGTTGGTTATCAATCAAGTACTGAGCTGAGTTACTTATCGTTGAAGTATCTGCTGGTGAGGACGTATCATACGTTAAGAAAAAGCTCTTTGTTCCCATATTGGTCGGCATGAGCAACTCAAATCCTCGTTTCCCGTTGACAAAGGTCAACAAAGCTTTTTTATCTGAGTCAGCCTTGTATACCTCCGAATCGGTTGTGATTTCGTATTTATCACCTAAATGTTTAAGAGCAGATGAATTCGTATTCGTCGTTTCGAATTCTGCTTCATACATATAGAAAGTACCTTCCACATAGTTAGCAAAAGCTCCCTTTGAAACGTCATCTGTAATCTTCACCACATGTCCAGTCATATCTTTCTTAGCGCGATTAATCTTCATCTGAAAATGTGCTATCGCCTTATTGTTATCGTTATAACCGTACTTTGTAATGGTTTCTCCTATCACGTCAGTCTGTTGATATTTATTTACTTTATACGTGATGGTCTGTTTTTTACCATCTGGCAAAACATAAGTAACCGTTTTCCCCTCTTTTTGGAGTGTTTCAGTTGCTTCTGCAACAAAGTCCCCACGGATATTTTGCTTGTCCTTCACCTTGTCATTGAAGGTAAATACCAGCCGATGGTTAGCATTATCCACTTGGACAGTCCCCATTTTGATATTTGACGTCGAATCAATCAAATCCAGACTACCATCCGTCAAACTCAAGTTATTTGGAGCCTTTACGATAAAGTAATCACCATCCTTGATTTCATTAGCTGCCACATTGGGGAATGAGAATTTACCTGAATATTTCAATTTCATCAAAGTATCATTTGAACCATGAATTCCTTCAGTCTCGCTTCCTGTGGATGCTATAGTAATCTTCAAGTTATCTATTTTGACTTTACTCGTGATATCAGTTGCCGCATGTGCTTCACCCACCGGGAAAAGCATCATCAAGAATAAAAGAGGGAACACTAGAAAACCGAGATATTTTTTTATCTTATCCATTATGACCAACCTTTCTATTTGTATATCGATAAAAAATTAAGTATTCAATTCTACGTACGCAACACCTCCACAATATAGTGACGTATCCATAATAACACCATGCTCTATTCTTGATAAAATTATATTCACTTACAGCACATAATATAATAGAACTTATCAGGTTTATTATATCATATATATTTTAATTAATTTATTTCATTACTAAAGAATTTATTTACGAAATGTCAACTTCAAAGAATTCATTCCTTTGATATTTCTACTCCCTTTCAATAAATAATGTCACTTTATTCATAAAACTAAATATAGCCAATTTATTAATCTATATGCTGTTATAAGATTTAATATAGTAGAAATATATTAAAGCAAAAGTTTAGAACATAACAAAAAGTGAACTAAACAGAATTCTGATTGCCCCAGAATAGTTTGGTTCACTTTTTATTTAATCTATTAGATTTTCAAAATTCATAATGAAGAGTTTTTAAAATATAAATCTATTTTGTCCCCATCTCTTCATATCGTAGAAATTCTAATCCTCTTTTTTGCCTTTAGTGGCTACTAGTCCTGCACTCAAACCAAGAAGAGCTAAGCCTGCTGCTAGGGCTGCTTGACTTTCTGCACTTCCTGTATTTGGCAACTGCTCTTCTTGAGCTTGACTAGCTGCATTTGAAGTGTTTTGTTTTGTATCTGCTTTTTCTGATACTTGTGGTTTTGTAGATTCTTGAGGTACTGGTTTGGTCGTTTCACCAGCCGTACCTACTTCTACGATGCGATCCTGAGCCACGACTTTATCATAGCTTTCTTTTTCAGTTCGTTTGCCATTTTCAACTTCGATCAAGTGAACACGGATACCTTTTTGTCCTTCTTGGAGAACACGGGTTTGACCCGCTGGAAGCTGATCGTTCTTTTGTTCCTGAACCTTGAAGTCAATTGTTTCTTCTTCGATTACAAGTTCTGGTCTGTTAAGGACAAGGTTCTTCACTTCATCTTCTGGAAGGGAGGTTCCTGGTTTCGTTCCAACTTCTACGATGCGATCCTGAGCCATAACTTTATCATAGCTTTCTTTTTCAGTCCGCTTACCATTTTCAACCTCGATCAAGTGAACACGGATACCCTTTTGACCTTCTTGGAGAACACGA
>NZ_JATR01000010.1:0-35081 GCF_000526075.1 Streptococcus sp. SR1 | reverse complement strand
AAAAAACAGTGTATAGACTATCGAAAAATTGAACGATGTCCCCCTCGAAAATCTCGACACCATTTAGGTCTTTGAGTCCTGTTGATTGCATGAGCTCGATTTCATCAAACTCAACTGACATTTCTGTACACCTTTCGGTGTCTCCCTGGTGACAGATATCTAAAAACTTGCTGTCGAATGAAATATTAGTAACATCGCACATCCATTTCAACGACTTCATCCACGCTCTAAATTTCGGAATCATGACATATCCTCCTTAAATAAACAAACTAGCTAACCAAATTAAAAATGCACATGTAATGATTTTCGAAATACTGCTCTTCACAGCATATGAATAATCCTCTTCAGATTCTTTTTTGCTGGGTAACACAGGCCAGATGAAAGATAGTAGTGCATCCATCCCTAATGCTTGCCAGACTGTAATTTTCCCAACTGGAACGATCGTTGTGATGATTTCATTCCAACCATACTGAACCACGAATGGCGATACAACAATTACAAATACAGAACCTAAAACAATACCTAGTTTTTTCATTTTACAAATCCTCCTCTTTCACAAACACCCCATCAACAATCTTGCCCTTTCGGTCTTTGATAGCATCATAGGCAATCTGCAAGCAACTGTCTGCATCTGTCCCGTTGAATAACGAAACAGAACTAATCACACTGTCGAGAAACATCAAGTCAGACTTAATCAGAGGCATCTGTGTCTCATTGTGACAGACATGAGCATATAGCTTCTGAGCAATATTCCCTAAACTCGAAACCATCAACAGCAATTCAAGTTCCTGTTGATTTGCTGAAATCTGAGCACCGTTCTTGATTTGTTGCTCAAGCCCAATCAATACGACTTGAATATCACCAAGCGCATCATAAATCAGCTCAGATTTGTCCTTTGCAATTCCCTCAAACAATTCTCCTTGCTCTTCCATCAGCTTCAAGAACTGCTTGACTGGATTCGCTTCATGTAAGTTTCGGTCAACAAACCATTGTTGTACTTTATTTTCTAATTCCGTGTTATTCATTATTTTTCTCCTAAAGTTCTTTTGCTATTGCAGCGATAACATTGACTGTCACGCTGTTTCCTGCTTGCTTGTATAGTTGACTGTTGCTGTTTACTTCTTGAGCTTTATCAAAAGCCCAATCTGGAAAACCTTGTAACCTCCAGCATTCACGAGGTGTTAGCTTTCTAATCCTAAAATCAGGATCAACCACGCCTTGACTCTCTCCAGTTAAGAGAGTATTTGCTATCTTCTTACCTACTCGCCCTCTGCGTGTTTTAGAGTTAGGGTGTGACAAATTCACGCTATCCCCAACCTCTGCTTCTGCATAACCTTGAGAAGTTGCCTCTGTTATTTTTAAAACATTGTTTTCGTGATAGCTATTCCTAGTCAAAGTAGGAGCGATATCATGTTCTCCGCCTTGATTATAACCGTGTGCTCTTTGAATAATTTTTACACCCTCCCCTTTATTTGTTGTGAGTGTGGGAGACAATCCAGTTGAATCATAAACCTCTCCATTCATCCCATTTCCTGAAGGATGGATGTTTCCGATGGACCTCACTTTCTGCGATTCACTTTCAATAATGTAAGACCCGACCCCTTGACTGTTTGGGTATCTGGTTGTAAGGGTATTTGTTGACTGTTCTTGATGTTTATCAACTTTTCTGCCAGTGTCTGAGAGAGGAAAAATTCTTCTGGTACGTTCTCCTCTAAGATGTCCGATAATGAACACACGTTCGCGATTTTGGGGGACTCCAAAATCCTTGCTGTTAAGCACTTGCCATTCCACATCGTACCCCAGCTCATCCAAGGTTGAGATAATGGTCTCGAATGTAATTCCGTTTTCGTGATTGAGGAGTCCTTTGACATTCTCAAGGAATAGATATTGAGGTCTGAGAATAGATGCGAACCTAGCAATTTCAAAGAACAAAGTTCCTCGTGTATCTTCAAAACCTCGTCTGTTTCCTGCAATTGAGAAAGCCTGGCACGGAAATCCTCCACAGATAGCGTCCACACGTCCGATTCTTCGAATAGACTCATCTGTGACTCTTGTAATGTCATGTAATTCAATTTCTCCCTTCGTGTCGTGTATAGCTTTATAACTGGCTCTTGCGAATTTATCAATCTCACAAAAACCTATACATTCATGACCTGCCGATTCCATTCCCAAACGGAATCCGCCGATGCCTGCGAATAAATCAAGAAATTTCAAATCCTCACCTTATCTCCAATTTTCACCTTCTCATACACTTCTTTCGTGACTACGAAAATGCCGTAATCACGAATCGTAATCGTGTATAACTTCCCATGTCGTCCTTTCTCAACGACCTTACCAAAAATCTCAGCGCATTGATTATCAGCCTTATAGACTACAATCGGTTTCTTCTCTTCTAAATCTCGAATCCTGCCCATCTGCCAGACATTCAATGCAGCAGATAGAAGAATCCAAATAGCTATAAATCGTTTCATTCTGTGACCTTCTTCTTTCCTCTCATGAATTTCGGCATTTCACCGTGATATTCTTCAAGAAGAAAATATTTTCTGCAGCACTCAGCGTAGTCATAGGTTTTATTAACTTTTAATTTTTGCTTGAGTGTTTTCTTAAATTTCTTCGGACATACAGCAAATGAAACTTTATCATCGACAACTATCCAGGCTATAAAAAATCTATACGAATAATTATAGTGTTTTCGTTTTTGTCTAAGATTCATCACTCTACCTCCTCATTTTTTATTGATTCATACGCTCTTTTATAAGCATCCAAATATAGAAATACTATTTCAGACACTTTTTTACCAGCGAATTCAAGAGTCTCATAGTATTCTGAATCTTGTTCACTCAGGAATTCTCGAACAGTATCAGTAATGTGTTTGAATCCATGCCGATCATCGAAATTTTCAAATAGTTCATCAAAATAATATCGATCATTTTCGTCTA
Organism: Streptococcus sp. SR1; assembly: GCF_000526075.1. Lineage (NCBI taxonomy): Bacteria > Bacillati > Bacillota > Bacilli > Lactobacillales > Streptococcaceae > Streptococcus > Streptococcus sp. SR1. Next base: position 32,142 of record NZ_JATR01000010.1, on the reverse strand, counting down.
AGTCTTCATATCGCTTATTATCAAAGAAATACTCAAGAATAATTTTTTTAGCTTCCTCTTCATCATAAACAAAAAGATTCCGACTAGATGCTTTGATTTTTTCAATAAAATATCCAGAGTTATTTGTGAAATCCTTATAGAAATCTTCCCAATTACCCATATTGTTAAAATTTACTGCAAGCAGCTCTCCAAAATCCCCTGTGATAGCTAGAGATGAATTTTTCTTATCGAAAATATATCTTAGATTATACATTAGATTATATTCTGGACTATGATAATCAATGATTGTAATATCATCTAATTCGATTTTTTTAGCAATATGCTTGTTAAAATAGTGTGCAAATGATTCCATCACTCTACTCCTTGCTCTTAATTTCTCTAGTGAGTCTATTTTTTAAAACATGACTTGTAAAATAAATACCGTCTGCATATGTATAATAATCAGCGGTTTCTTCAAACCACTGACTTCGTGTGTACGGGTATCTGTTTGGTCGTTTCATGTTACCACCTCACATATAAGTATTTTGTATCGATGTCTTGTCCTAAAATACAATCTCTCAATGATCTCAAATCTTCTAACGCACTGCTAACAGTCCCCCATTTGTTCTCAGGTTCATACTGTATATACTTTTCAGGATACTGTTCCAATTCTGAGATACCACGTTGAATGTTTTCAAAAATCTGAGCGACATTGTAGATGGTACCTTGTTTGAAATCCCAATCCATAGCGATCCTGAACATTTTTCCAAGATTGTAAGTCGGAGAGCTATTTTCAGGTTCATCTATGCAAATATAGTCTCCGCTTTCTATTTTCGCTAAGATTTCCAAATCATAACTCATCTACCCGACTCCTCCGCATTATACTGCAACCATACTAGGCATTCATATAGATCCCTTGCTTGCCTTTTGATGTTGCTTAATGATTGACTGCTCAATTTATCATCATTTTGTAAGACTTCTATCTTGAGATTTAAAGTAGCAGCAGTCAATTCTTTTTCTTTTTTTAAACTTTCACTACATGACATCATTCCACCTCCTGAACTTCCACACCCTCGCAATCGAATATCCAACTCATACCATTTTCTTCTAGATCAGTTTTAGTATGATATCCTGAGTAGAATACTCCATCATAGCTAGAGAAAATATAATCTTCATCTTCCGTGTGATAGTACAACTTTTGTCCACTTGATTTCAGAGTTACAATATATCTCTTCTCGATCTCGTAGCCTAGAATCCATGCAAGACAGAATTTTTCGATATTGCCTTCGTAGAACCAATTGGGAACTCTCTTATCTTCGTAATCTTCGATTGTTCTCATTGCTCCATAAACATGAAAATTATATTTCTTTTTAAATTCTATATAGTCAGCTACGAATTTCGGAATTGTGACTTTCTCCGGTTCGTCTAGTTGTTTGATTGTATTGATGATCCTGTCTACATCAATACAATTTATAAATCTATTTTTATCTTCTTTCAAAGTTTTGCAATAATCAATCAAATCCTGCTTATTAATCTTCCAACTCCTCAATTTCTACTCCTAATTCAACAAGTTCTTGCTTTAGCATTTCAATTCGATTCTGGATGGTTTCTGTGATTAGACCAGACAATATCTCATCTGCTTGGATTTCTTTTGAAAGAAATCCAAAAGCCGTACGAAGAATATAATTAGTCTCTAGCCTTGTAATTTTAAGTTCACCCCAGCACTTGCGTTTAATTTCTAAGAAATATTTGTACTCTTTAATCAATTGATTGATATCTCTAGCTTTGTTTAAGTCTTCAAGCTTCATTCTCAAACTCCCACTTGTTTCTAAAAATCCAGCTCTTGCCCCTCATGGCTCAAAGACACAAGAGCTAGCAAATTCTTTATACGTCATTCGTCCAAGTCTGACGCATATTCTAGCTCGCTTTTAACGTGGTTCTCGGCACGTTGATTTTGTTGCTAAGTAGTAGCAATCTACCGCACCATAATCAAACCTCACATCGTCTTTCCCAATGTATTTTTTGAATTTTGGTCTGGTAATACCTGAGAAAGCCCACTGATGGTCTTTCATCCGTTCGATAAGTTCATCCACATTGTTGAAATCACCAAGAAAAAACTTGCAGTGCCCATTGTAGACGAAATATAGTCTTAATAACAAGGTGTCCCACCTCTCTAAAAGTAATCTTTCCTTTTATTTTTTAAGTCATTAAATACCATCAGATGATCATTGTCTACACCTTTCATCAACCGACTCATAAACGGCCGACCGTAGCGTTTCTGAATTTCTTGTGCAGTCAGATTAGTCGTGATAACCGTATTGGCCCTTTTGTTGAGAATGTTGTAAAGGATACCGAAGGACCACTCACTATCCTTCTCCATCCCAAGATCATCCAAGACCAAAAACTTTGCACTAGCGATTTTATTAACCAGGAACTCTTCCTGACTAAAGTCCGCCTTGATTTTCATCAGTAAGTCAGTGACATTGATAAAGATAGCAATTTCTTTTGTAGCTTCTGATAAAGCTTTCATCATTGCAAAAGCAAGATGGCTTTTACCCGTTCCAGCTTCGCCTTGAAAAACAACATTATTTCTAGCACCATCAGACCACTCCCGACAAATCCTATTTGCAAAAGCTAGCTTTTCCGCCTCTTTTTCAGTAGGTGTGTCAAAGTTATCGAGAGTAGCATTTTTCAGTACATCATCATAGAGAGAGAATCTCTCAAGATAGAACTTCCGCTCTCGTTCATGCTCAGCATCAGCCAACTCATTGACCTTTATTTGATTCTCTGCATGGATCCGTTCCGATTCACATAAGCGACAAAGGACATCATTTGTCCGAAGGATTTTGATAAGAGGAATTCCGTGCTTGTCGCAAATTTCATCCTGCTGTTCAGTATTCCTGAGGTAAGATGAAGCCGTTTCTTCTAGTGCATTGGTTACCATGACACCTTACCCCCACAAGCCTGCCAGCTAGCCATATCTGACAAGCAGGCTATGACAGTAGAGAGAGGTTGTTTTATAAGCAGTGACTTCTTTTCTTCGCTAATAGGATAAAATTCATCTTCAAATTGCTTGATAACTTCTAAAATCCCCATTCGTCTTTTACCTCCTGTCCTGATTTTTTCTCCTTGTGTTGCTTTTCCGATTGTCGAACTTGTTCAACTGTCGTAACCTGGTTCATCTGCCAATTTCTTAAAATGCCACCAATATATTTGATGTTTGGTTTACCTAAATTAATAGCTGTCTTCAATGCTTCTTTAACTAGCTCAGCATCATTTTCCTTTAGCAGATGATTGATTTCCTCAATCTCAAAACCTGATAGTAATCTACGAAACTCAGATTGAAATAATTCAAGGATGTTTTCGCTACTACTAGTAGTAGTTATATTCTTATCTTTATCTAATCTATTCTTAATCTTAGTCTTATCTCCTTCTGCTTCTTCTTCTAGTGCGTTACCGTCCGTTACTGTAACGTTACATGTAACGTTACCTAGTGCAAGACTTTTCTGCTTTTCACGGTGTCTTGCTACACGATTCCGTGTTTGTTCCTTGATTCTTTCCATGCCATCAATATTTTGGTGCTTCTCCCAGTTTGGTAATGTGATGACTCCGTCGATAATCTCAATCATTCCAAACTGTTCAAAGACTCCTAGAGCCATTCTTACACTATTTAGAGGTCTTTGAAAAATTGTAGCAAGCATTTCATCAGTGTAATGAACTTTATCTGACATCATCAAAAGTCCGTTGCGATTATGTTTGCCAGCAAGAGCTAGGATTTTAAACCAAATAACCAAAATTGCATCATGATCTGGTAGTGCATCAATAAGACGTATCTTTTCATCATCAAAAATATCCGTCGTAATCTTAATCCATTTGATTTCACTCATGCGCTATTCCCCCAGTATTTTTCTAGGTCAATATTCATCACCGCAGCAAGGTTCTTTTGCTCGGTCAAAATTTGTCTGCGATAGGGAGCCAGACCAGCTTGTCGCTCCTCTTCACTTCGTGGCAAGTAATATCCATTTGGCTTCATCTTCTTAGCTACGATAGGATGCCCAAAATTCACACGCAGACTCTCAATGATCTCTTCCAGCTTACGCTTTGACAGTCCAGTTTCTAGGCGGATTTCGCTCGCTTGAATGGGCAGGTCGAAAGTAGCGCAATTCATGATCATGTTTAACACACGGATTTCCATCTCGCTCATGTCACGGCTAACAGTCATGTCTTTGCCCTCCATTTTCTTTGATTCTTACGGAAATCCAAAGTCATTTCCTGATAAAGCAAACGCCCATTTTCTTCTAAGAGGCCTGCATTTTGACTTCTTAGAAGATCATTATTTCTCGCTTCTTCATGATAATCACGAGCCAGTCTGTCATAATCTTCGATGCATGCTCTAAAAACTTGTGGTACGTCCTCAATCGATGAAGGAAGTCCGACAGGTGGTTGGGAATCATAAGTGAATCCTCTATCACAGTTTTTCAAGTTTCTTCGGGCAACTTCTCCGAAATCTTCTGTTTTTTCAATGATGACTACTACATTTTGTTCATCCGATTTTTCATTTTTATCAGTCAGTAGCAACAGGATGAATACCACGATAAAGATTGCCACTAAGCCAAGCAATTGGCTTGATAAAGTTGGTTCTGTCATTTTGTTCTCCTTTACGCTCTTAATTTTCGTACTTGTTTTTCTAACTCTAAAATCTCATAAACATCATTGACATCGTACATAATATCTTTCCCTTGCTTACGAAATCTTAATCCTTTGCGTTCTAACTTCTTAATATAGCCGTGAGTAAAGCCGAACTTCTTCATCAAAGCCTGTTGATTGATTGGCATACGATCATTCTCTAACTGCTCCTTGACCTGCTTTTCAGCAAAGGCCAATAATTGATTCGTGAACAATTCAGCACTTTCGCCGTCCAATCGTAATTGTAACGTTATACCTTCCATTTTCTACATCCTCTCAACTATGCGGGCAAGCATTTTTGTGATATAATGGTTTAAATTACTTTAGTATGTGCCTGATTTCCGTCAGGCGCTTTTTTGTTTCCAGTTATGAAGTTACCGTTTCGGTGACTTTCTTGGTAAAAAAATATCTTGCAAAGGTTTATCAAAAAAGCTACGTAAGAAAAACATTTCATCCTGAGTAAAAGCGCTCTGTCCCTTCTCTTTCTGACGATATGCCGTCTCAGAAATTCCAAGCTTTTGAGCTAATTCTTTCTGTGTAATGCCTTTTTCTTTTCTTAGTTTATACAAATAAATTTGCACGTTCCTACCTCCTTATCTTAATTCATCTGAACTCTCAAAATAGCATTATCTAATTCCTGCTCAGAGCTTTCTTGCTTATTTTGGGTTTTGGCAATAAAGTCTGAGTAAGCATCTTTCCAAGCCTTGACTATTTCTGTAGTTGAGGCTTTTATTTTCCCGCTATATGGATACCGTCTTGGTCTCATTTCCTCACCCCTTTCAAATATGGTATAATCAAAATAAAACGATTGGAGAAATAATATGTCATTTGACCTTTCCAAATTAAGCCTAGGCGGTGGCTTCGCAGGCAATTCAAAAGCCTTTCAATGCCCTGTATGTTCAGGTTTCTCTTCCCATTTATGGACTTATAATCCTATTAATATCAATAGAGATTACAACGAATCTATCAAATTTATTATAATTGCACAATGTCAGGCCTGTAATCAATTTTCTATTTGGATAACAAATGAAATCCAAATAACGTATAGCCCCAGGGTCGTATTAAACACAAGCGATGCAACGTTGGCATTAATTTTTCCAAATGTTGCCGAAGGAGTACCTAAACCTAATAATGATATGCCTGATGATGTGAAAGAAATCTATATTGAAGCAGGCGAAGTTCTAAATATCTCGCCTAGAGCCTCTGCAGCTCTATCCCGTCTAGCTATTGAAAAGCTTGTTGCTCATTTAAACGCACAGGGTAAAGATTTAAATACCCAAATTGGAAATCTTGTCTCTAAAGGAATGCCAATAGAAATTCAACAAATGCTAGACAGTGTTAGAGTAATAGGGAATAATGCTGTACATCCAGGTCAAATAGACATAAAAGATAACAAAGAGTTAGCTTTATCATTGTTAAGTTTTATCAACTTGATTGTAGATAATCGAATCACCCAACCTAAAAAAATTCTAGACATATATAACCTATTACCTGATTCCTACCGAAATTCTATTGAAAGAAGAGACAATTAATTTTTCTCAAAGATTAATACATTTTCTTTGTCCCAATACTGAGTTACAACTCTAACCGGGTCATCTTCTGTTCCTTTCCCTCGTTTAAATGTAATTTTTATTAATTCAACAATTTCAACACTTTCCACCTCTTTTCCTCCTTTCTCTTTTTTTTGCTCTATGAGCAACAGCCTGCCAGGGAGTCGAACCCTTGTGCTACCGATCAGGCTACATTCATTTTGTCCATCATTCCTGCGAATGCTGCATCGAAACGAATGTCATCGATTTCGTCTTGAGTGAAACCAGCATCAAGAAGGTAACTCTCTTGGCGTTCGATCTCTTCTCCCAACTCTGTCCATCCGAAAGCAAACTGACGGCAGTTGTTCCAGAATGATTCAAGCTGACCATAGAGGAAGCGTTCCTCGTATGTGTTTTGAAGCAAGGTTTCTGCAACCACTGCTTTGAAGATGTTGATGGCTTTCTCGTTTAATGTGTTCATGATGTTTTCCTCCGGTCTGTTTTTGTTATTTCCTTAAGCTTGATTTAATTATATCACCATTTTGGTGACTTGTCAACAGTATTTTAATTAAAAAGTAAAAAAAGTTGCGTTTTCGGTGACTTTTTTATATAATCTACTTATAGAATTACTAAAATTGAGGTACGGAATATGGATTTGAAAAAATACATCGGAAACCAAATTAAAACTTTTCGAAAATCAGCCGGTTTTACTCAAGATGAACTTGCAAAAAGATTGAATACTACTAAACAAACTATTAGTAGATATGAAAAAGGAGATAGGAAAGCCAATCAAGACATGCTATTTGAGCTTTGCGATATTTTCGGTGTCTCAATAGATGATTTTTTCCCTTCTCAAAACGAGACTCTTCAATCCCCTACCACTTCCTCCATCCAAACCATCTACGATGAACTAAACCCTCCAAGACAAGTAAAAGTCCTGAATTATGCAAAGAGGCAACTGAACGAGCAGAAAAACGAAGAAGAAACGAAGGAAAACGAAGTATCAGAAGTTATTCAGCTCTACAGTTACGACTACTACGACCACCCAGCTTCTGCAGGTACAGGTCAGTATTTGAACGATGTACGAGTGGAGCGGATTGAGTTGCCAGTAGATATCGATGCCGACTTCGTCATTCCAATCAAAGGGGACTCCATGGAGCCTGACTATCACGACGGCGACCTGGTATTCATTCAGACCAGCGTGGACTTAAATAACGGTGTTATCGGAGTGTTCAACTACAACGGTGATGCTTATATCAAGCAGCTTGTCATCGACAAAGAACAGGCATACCTACATAGCTTGAACCCTGCGTACAAGGATATGCCAATCACACCAGAGACCGACTTCCGAATTATCGGCGAAGTCGTGGACATTTATCGGGAGAAATAAAAACCATAGCCGAAGAGGTCATGGTCAAAGAAGAATATCTAGCATTAGTAAATTAATCAGTAAGGAAAAAAATGAAGAAGATAACATTATTAACTACAATCGTGGTTCTTATAACTTTATTAGCATCTTGTAGTGAAACAAAAGAAAATAGCGCATCAAAAACTAGTGAAATATCAAAAACATCTTCTAGTTCTAGTCATGGACTTGAAAAATCAGAAGGCAAAGCAAAAATTAAGCCGGCTAAAAATTTTAAATCAACACCGATTGGAGATTATAAAATTGTAGACAATAACTGGTACGGAGCTTGGCCTGATGATACAAAATTAGTTATTGATGACTCAGTGATTCAAGTTATTGACCCAAGTACAGTTTTTTCAAAGTATTTAATTCATCTAAACGGGAAAAAAGATAACCCTGCCATTTTAAAAATATTTGTTGATGATAAAGAGGATTTTGATGTAACTAAGGTATCGAAATTTTATGTCAGAGCAAACGGAACTCACTCATATAAAGGGAAAGAAATTCCTCTATTTTTAGTGGATGGTTTTGAATATTAAAATAAAAAAATCCCCACACTCTCCGACCGCCAAGTTTTTGAGTGTGAGGGTTCAATCTTCCATGTGACAAGCAATGGAAAGGATGATAAAAAAATACAACTATAGTTTATCATAAGTTCTACACCTTTTCAACTATGCGGGCAAGCAATCGAAAAGAAAGGACTTTTTATGATAAAAAAATACATTACCAAAAAAGGAGAGACTAGATATCTCTTTCAAACATACCTGGGCATAGACCCTGCAACTGGAAAAGAAAAACGCACAACAAGACGTGGTTTTAAAACTATAAAAGAGGCCAAGACTGCCGAGCGTGATCTTCTCTTAGATGTTGAAGAGAATGGTTTTTCAAACAATGATGATTTTCAGAATCCTACTTTCGCTGAAGTCGCTGAGTTATGGCTTGATAGCTATAAAAGCACCGTCAAATCAACAACCTATCAGAATGTCAAGAAAAAACTTGATATTATGATTGACTTGTATTTTACAGATATGAAAATCAAGCAGATCAGTGTCGCTTATTGTCAAAAGGTTGCTATAAAGTTAAGTAATCGCTATATCCTATATTCCAATTACTACTCTGTCATTAGCCGTATTTTCAAGTATGCCACTTCTCTTGACATCATTAAGTCAAATCCCTTAGACAAGATTATCAAGCCTAAAAATAAACCCTTAAAGGGCAAAGAAAACTACTATACAAAACAGGAACTAACGGAGTTCCTTAAAGTTTCCAAAGCAAATTTTAAGCCTGTAGACTACACTTTTTTCCACTTACTCGCTTTTTCTGGATTGAGAACTGGAGAAGCAATCGGCCTCATGTGGTCAGATGTTGACTTTGAAAATAAACGGTTAAGCATTTCTCGCACGGCTGTCGTGATTGGCAACAAACAAACTGTTCAGGATCCTAAAACCAAAAGGAGTAAGAGGGTTATCACCTTAGATGATGAAACTCTGAATGTTTTGAAACTCTGGAAACGACAGCAAATAAAAGAATATTTCCAGGCTGGTGTGCCTTACAAACATGATTCAAATTATATTTTTACGAATGACATAGGGGGATGGCTTTTAGCCGCAACTATGAAAGTGAAACTTAGCAGATTCTTTCGTAAACACAATAAGCTTAAAAAAATTTCGCCTCACGGATTTAGGCATACACATGCTTCTCTCCTTTTTGAAGCTGGTGTTGCAGCAAAAATTATTTCAGATAGACTCGGTCACAATAATGTTCAAATCACTCTTGATATGTATACCCACATCAATGATAATCAACGTGTTGAAGTAGTTGACCAGCTCATGGATTTCATCCGCTCCAGCTAAAAGTAAAGTCGTATTCAATATCGTATTCACTTTTGGTTAACACGCTAGAAGTCCACTGTTTTCAAAGGATTAGCAAGCTATGTACTATTTATGGTATAATGAAAGAATGAAATACCCAAAAATTGATTTAAAAACCATTCGTCTGCAGACTAGGCAATTTCAGGCTGAAAATCCCCGCCTCTTTCTCGTCTATCTCTTACCTAGCATACTGGTCATCTTATCAGGCTTTCTCAACCCCTTGGCTCGTCTCCAAGAAAGTGTTTTAGAGCAATCCTTTTTCAGCATGCTGGCACAAGTGCTCCAAGCCTATCTCTTCCCGCTAGTGGTTTCTTTTGTGAGCACGATTTTTCTAGCAGGTGCTGCCTTTGCGACACTCCGACTCCTCAAGGATCCTGATACAGAACTCTCAGTAAAATCAAGTCTAGCCCTCTTTGCTGAAGAGCGCTTCTCGCAAACCTTCCTAACTCTGCTCCTCAAACGTTTCTACCTCTTTTTATGGAGCATTCCAAACTTAGTAGGCGTTTATTTTCTCTTTTATAGCAATCTCTTGGCTCGGAGATTTGTCGCCCTACATCCTGAATTTCCAAAATTAGACCTCTCATCCGTTGAAACCAAGCAATTCCTTATGACCTTTGGACTCTACTTTTTCGCGAGTCTCATCTTGATGATTGTGGGCAATATCCTCTATATCCCGCAACATTATGCTTACTCGCAGGTAGAATTCCTCCTCTGCGACACTCTGGATTTAGGACAAGTTAAACCCCGTCAAATCCTGAAAACCAGCCGTTTCTTGATGAAGGGTTACAAGTTTCAACGCTTTGTCCTCGACCTACAACTACTCCCTTGGTACTTCCTCAACTGGATTACTTTTGGAATTGCTAGCTTTTCAATCCTTCCCTATATCCAAAACAATCACATCTTCTTTTACAGAGCCCTACTAGCCCGTAAACGTCGAAATGGATAAGAGTCTACAAAAACCAGCGTCCTGAACGACGCTGGTTTTCTTATTTCAAAAGCAACATACTCAGCAGAGTCAAAATAGCAGGCCCACCTTGCTTTAGAATAATCTTCTTGTCTGCTGTCAGAGAACCGTAGGTCGCTGCACCAAGCACAAATAAAACAAAGATGGTCACCATTTCCAAACTTTGTGAGAAATAAATCCCGTACAAGAGAAAGACACCTATCAAGGCATTATAAATCCCTTGATTTTTAAATAATGAACTCACTGAAGGACGAGCCAGTTCTTCTTTATCCACATTAAACACTCGACTAGTAGTATCTGATTGCGTAGCCACACTTTCCAAATAAAAAATGTAAAAATGCTCCAAGGCAACGATAGTTGCTAAAATAGTAGTAATGATTGACATCGTTTTCTCCTTAAAATTCTATTTTTTCTAGACCTGACACTAGTTTCGTCAGTAAAGTTGTTAGCTCTTTCTGCTCGGTTGTCGATAAGATGCTCTCCATCTGTTCCTTTACTCGCAAATGATGTTTAGGCGGACTGACTAAGAGTTGATTTTTGGCTTCTTGGGTTAATTCAACTAAGACTTCTCGCTGATTGGCCGGATTACGCTTGCGACTGACATAGCCCTCTGACTCTAGTATCTTAAAATGACGGGTCAAGGCCGCCTGATCGATTTGCAACTTCTCCTGAACGGCAATCTGGTTGCAGGGTGACTGCTGCAGTAAAAACTGCAAGATTTGATAGCGGGTCAAACTAATTCCCAATTGTTTCTCAAAAAGTTGAGTGATCATCTGATCTGTTAAATGGAGCTGGTACAGTAAGTCGTTAATTTTTTTCATTTCTACCTCCTTGCGTACACTTGATTTATCAACTATTGATTTGTCAAGTATATTACAGAAAGATTAAAAACGCAACTATTTTGCTTACTCACGAAAAATAGCCTCTTGGTTTCAATCCCAAAAGGCTATTATTTCTATATTCTAGATAAAATCCAGCACTAACCTACCAAATCTGCTCGAAGGATTTCTCCCTCTTTATCAATGACAACTTCGATGGCATGGCCTGCAAAAATTTCCTCGCTATCATCATAGTAGAGGGTCAATTCCCCGTCTTCGTTGATCGATAGTTCACTCAAGGAAAGAGAGTTGGTAAAATACTCTTCTGTTAACTCCACATCATTTTCATCTGAATCTATCCAGTCTTGAGCTGTTTCCCACAGTTCTTTGACAATATAGTCTTTAATCCGAGTATCTTGAACTTGGAAAGTTCCCATAAATTTCTTTAGATCATCAAAAGAACTTGGAGGGAGACTTTCATCTGCACTCGCAGCAAAGATAGCATGAATCTTACCACCCTCGTAAGTGATAAATCCTTCAAACCAAGAATAGGCTCTGTTTAAGGTGAATTCGCCAATATCGTCTTGAATGATGACCGGTTTTTGGTAGGTTTCAATCAAGGTCTCTAACCTAGAGTCTGAGGATTGGTCATCTAGGTATTCCAGCAAGTGGTAGCAGTTATTAGCTACTTCTGACATATATGGCTCTAACTCCATGAAGGGGCGTTTTTGACATTTGATATGATGAATTTTGTAGGGTTCAAAACTAAAGCCCCATCTCTTTTCTTCAAATTCCTCAGAAGTCAATACCCATTCCAAACGTCCCTCACGTTCAGAGAATTCCTGGGTTACAACATTGACACTAGCTTTAAAATGAACGGACGGCATTTTACAACCATCTTTTAAAGAAGCGGCCCCAGTTACATTTTGGAGGGTAAAAATCAAGAATTCGACAATTTCACCACAAAATTCCTCTTCAAAATCATCTCTTGTTTTCTCAAATGGAGTTTTTAATCGATTTGTCATTCACTTCATCCTTTCTCTCTATGCTTAAGAGCGTTAGTATAGTTTTGTATTCGCTTACATTTTAACATGTTTTAGATTTTATTTCACTTATCAATACTATTTTACACAAAAAGAAGCTACACTTTTAAATGTATAGCTTCTTATTATTCTTAATTCATTGATACATGGACATGGTCATAGTGATTTTCGGTCACACTACCACGGTCTGGCATTGGATTCCACGTGTAGGCAGGTCCATATTTACTATCGTATGGAGCGTAGAAACGTTGTTTCCAGATGATGTAGTTGATACCACGGCTAGCCATATTTTGAACCGCGTATTCCGCGATTTGATCACCAAGTGCTGAACTCACTGGGACCATAAAGTCGATGGCCAATCCTTTACCATGGTCTCCACTGTCACCAGGACGGTAGCCGCTAAAGGATGTAATTCCAAACAAATTGGCAATTTCTTCTTTGAAGGCTGCAGTTTGTGGTTGAAGACCAGCATTCTCAGACTTAGCTACAGCAAGTCCTACATAGTCAGGAGCCGCTGGAGCTGAATAAGTTCTTGAAGGAGTTTGGCTTTGCTCTGCTTGATAAGTCGAAGTTGCAGTGTCAGAAGTTGCTGTTGATGCTGCTGTTTCTTCTGCTACACTTGTTCCTGTTGTATCAGCAGGTGTTTCAGTTGCTAGAGCAGCTGCTACTGGTGCTTCTGCTGGAGTTGTTGCAGCCGTTTCTTCGGCAGCTGGAGTCGCCACTTGTGGAGCTTCTTCAACTGGACTAGTTGTTTCTGCTACCGGTGCTTCCGCTGGAGTCGTTTCAGCTGTTTCTTCTGCTACAGGTGTTTCTGTGGATGGTGTCTCCTCAGCAACTGTCGCTGTCTCAGAAACTTCTGAACTTGGCGCTACTTCTGCTGGTTTTTCAGTCTCTGTTGCAGTTGGAGCTTCCTCAATTGGTTGAGAAAGGTCTTCTACTTGAACTGTTTGTTCATCGACTGTCACTTGATTGGTTGTCAAATCAGCTGTCGCAGTCGTCACTTCTTCACTAGCATCTGCTTGAGGAGTTTGGATTTCAACTTCCGTTACCTCTTCTGCCTCATTGACAGTTGTAGTGAGGACAGTATCTGGGAAAATCAAGTCCATATTGGTGATTTTGTTCAAATTTGCAAGAACTGTGACATCTACACCCAAGGCTTCTGCAATGGTGCTCAAGGTATCACCATACTGTACTGTATAGCTTGTTTTGTTGTCCGTTTTAGTCAAATCGTTTTGGATTTGCTCAACACTACGTGCAGTCCAAAGGACTTCTTCTGCTTGAGTTGCCAATACTGGGACAAATGACAAGGCTACTGTTGAGGCTAAAATCATTCTTTTCTTCATTCGTTCATATTCCTTTCAAATGAGTACCTGTCTATCATAACACAAAAAAAGCTGAAAAAAAGCCCTCTCGGGCCTATTTAATAGAACTGTCTATTCCTTGTAACAAACTCGATTACTTGAAATAGTTTGTTAGGTCTCTGTCACACAACTGACACAATCTTCTCGTTACTTACTCTCAAAAATATGAGGAATATCTGCTAGTGCTCGAATCATGTGATTGCCTTCAAAAGAAGACTCTAAAAAGTTGATGCTTTGAATACCGCTATTCTTGGCAAATTCCACATCTAAAGTCCGGTCCCCTATATAATAGGTCTTCTCAGGATCCAGCTGATACTTGTCTAACAAATAGGTAGCCGCTTCTGGACTAGGCTTGCGCTCAAAGCCACTCTGACTGGTTAAAATCTCTGTAAAATAGGATTCCAATCCCAGATTCTTTAGAATAGTAAAGGCATTGTCTCCTTTATGAGTGTAAACAAAGTTCCGAATCCCTACTTGGTCTGCCCAATTCAACACCTCACGCGCACCTGGCATCAAAACTATCTGGGCATTCTTCTCAGCCAAACTCTGGGCACGCACCTGATTAAGCACTTCCACATCCAGTTTTCGCTCTTCTGCCACCTGCTCCAGTAAATCTTGCACCGAAAACTTGAGGATAAACTCTCTCACTTTCTCCTTGTCATAAGGAATAGAAAACTGACCAAAGGTTTCCTCAATCCCTGACAAAATCGCTTCGTAAGAGTCCAATAAGGTTCCATCTAAATCCCAAATAAAAGCTGTTTTTTTCATTTCCTATCCTTTCAAGCTCATATAACTTTGGTAACGGTAGCGTAGAAATAACCATCGAAAACCATTGTCCAATAACGTTCCAGCCCAAATACCAGGTAAACCCCAACCAAGCACAATTCCCATCAGATAGGCTGTCCCTATACGGATACACCACATCCCAATACTTGTCGCATAAAAGGGGAGGCGAGCATTTCCCAATCCCTGCCAAACTGCCGTATATATAACTGTCCCTGTCGCCATGGGGGTTCCTAGTAGAGAGAACAGTGCCACCAAAACGCTCGCTTCAACCGCTACAGGATCGGTCGTATAGAGATGAGTCAATGGTGTCCCCAAGGCATAGATACTGAGAGTTAAGGGCAACATGAGAAGCAGGGAAAGCCAAAAGGTTTGCCTGCTCAAATCATCTACTCTTTCCCAGTTATCCTCTCCAACTGCTCGAGCTACCTGCATGACCGTCGCCGTAGCGACGCCAAAGGCAGGCATATAGTTAAACTGGGTCAAGACTTCTCCGACTGCATTCCCCGCTACTGCCTCCGTCCCAAAAGAAACAACCAAGGCAATGATCACTACATCTCCAGCTCGCATCATGAGACGTTCCCCTGCCGCTGGCAATGCCAAGGTCAGTAAGTCTTTATCCAGTCCAAAAGTCGGTTTCTCAAAAGGCAGCTTTAATTGCGACCACAAAATCACAAGACCGACTAAGCGAGACAAGATAGTCCCCCAAGCAACACCCGCTATGCCCATATCAAGGACAAAAATGGCTAGACTTGAAAAAAGAATATTCAAGGCATTGGATAACAGACCAACATAGAAGGGTAGACGCGGATTATGCGTTGCACGAATCAAGGCACCTAGACTGGTCATCAAGCCCAAGAGAACAATCGATCCACCCACCAAAGATAGGTAGAGCCCACCACTCTCAGCCACCTCCTGCTCAGTTCCCAAGAGCCCTATCATCTCTTGCCCGGCAAAGAGCGATAAAGTGCCTAACAGTGCACTCAGCAATAGGGTTATCTTGAGAGCCTCTGTCACGTGATAAGCCAACTTGGACTGATCTTTCTGCCCCAAACTTTTTGAAATAACACTGGAAATAGCAGCCCCCAGAGCGATAAAAATGGCCTGGTAAATCGTGATAATATTGCCAGCCACTGAAACACCCGAAATAGCGATTAAGCCCAAGTGAGCGACCAAGTAACTGTCCACCATTCCCATGAGCATCTGCAAAAAGTTTTCACCCATAGCTGGCAATGCAATATTAAGAATGTCTCTATTTTTCTTAAACAATCCTTCCTCCTGATGAAAAGAAACTCAGTTGGTTTCCCAACCGAGTTTACTCCCTCTGTCTTAAAGTCCTAGATAAGCCTCAACCGCTGCTTGCATGTCAGCAGCTGCCACTGTTGTTTTATGACGAACTGGAGCTGTTTCAAGGCCATCAACCGCTGGTGGCACTGCCACTCCTGAAATGTCATGTAATTGAGCCAAAGCTTCAGAGTCAGTCAAGCCAACCTTCCCAGTTACCGCTTCTACTGCAACCACTGGGAACTTGTATGGACTAGCTGTTGAAGCAATCACTGTCTTAGTCGCATCGCCAGTAGCCACTTGGTATTTTCTATAAACAGCTGAGGCAACCGCCGTATGTGGATCCTCGATGTAGGCATCTGTTTGATAAACACGCTTGATTTCTGCCGCAGTTTCTTTCTCCGTCGCATATTCAGCTGCAAAGAGTTCCAGGATCGCTGCATCAAAATCAGTCAACTCATATTGTCCTTGCGTGTTCAAGGCATTCATAAGTTCAGCTGTCTTAACCGCATCATTCCCCAAAAGATGGAAAATTAAACGCTCTAAGTTTGAAGATACTAAGATATCCATAGATGGGCTAGTCGTTACCTTAAACTCACGTTTCTTATCGTAAACACGTGTTTTAAAGAAGTCAGTTAAAACATTATTGTCATTTGAAGCACAGACTAATTTGCCAACTGGCAGACCAATTTGTTTAGCATAAAAGGCAGCCAAGATATTTCCAAAGTTTCCTGTTGGTACTGTGAAGTTGACTTTTTCACCAGTCACAATCTCACCAGACTTGACCAACTGAGCGTAGGCATAAACATAATAAACAATCTGTGGTACCAAACGACCAATGTTCATAGAGTTAGCTGATGAAAATTGCAACTTGTTCGCTGCCAATTTTTCACGAAGAGCTTCATCGTTGAACATGTGCTTCACATTTGTTTGCGCATCATCAAAGTTTCCATCAATAGCGATAACATGAGTATTGTCGCCAGTCTGAGTAGTCATTTGCAACTCTTGCACCTTGCTGACACCATCCTTTGGATAAAAGACGATAATCTCAGTTCCAGGCACATCGGCAAACCCTGCCATCGCAGCTTTCCCAGTATCACCAGATGTCGCTGTCAAAATGACAATCTTGTTCTCCAAACCATGCTTTTTAGCGGCTGTCGTCATAAAGTACGGCAAGATAGACAAGGCCATATCTTTAAAGGCAATCGTTGAACCATGGAACAATTCCAAGTTGTATTGCCCATCCAATTTCACCAATGGCGCAATAGCTGGAGTATCAAACTTGCTATCGTAGGCATTGTTGATACAGTAGTCCAACTCCTCAGCCGTAAAGTCATCTAAAAAGGCTGATAAAACTAATTTAGCCACTTCTTGGTAAGAAGCATCTTTTAATGTGTCAAAGTCCAAATCCACCTTTGGATAAGTAAGTGGTGTAAACAGACCACCATCCGTCGCCAAACCTTGTAAAATAGCTTGGCTAGCAGTTACTATATTGTTGGCATCACGCGTTGATTGATAAACTAATGTCATTACTCTCTATCCTTTATCTATAGTCTCTTCCATTATATCATGATTTTTCAGAAAATTCTCGCTTTATTAGAAAAATTATAGGCTCAATTCTTCTTTCAAAGGCTGTAAATAGGTCATTTCTTGCTTGCCTCTTTTCTCCAGTCCTTCCTCAGCTAGAAGGAGTAAGCCTTTTGAAAACTCGACAATTGCAGTTTCTTCCTCCTCTGTGAGCCTTTTCTTAGAAAATTGTCGCCTCAATGCCTTGTATTCACGACCAGCTGTGGTAAAAAAAGGAGCAGTTCGCAAGTAAGCCTCAAGCTTGTCTAAATGAACCAACAAGCCCAAGTGAAAAGCTGCTGAAGTAAAAGTCCTATCAAGTGGCTGTGTACACACACTACGAAACTCAATAGTACCTCGAGTTGTCAAATCTTGGTACTGGTAACTACGGTGAGTTTGGAAATCCTTCTCCTGAGGATAAAGAAGAATCTCTTTTCCATCAAGGGCGAAGGCATGAATTTCTGGAGACCCTAAGTAATCTTTTGCACGAATTGGATAAAAATAATAGGTTTCGCCATCACGTTCCGCGGTAAAAATCGCAGAATGATTTAGGTAATCCAAAAAATCATTCTCATCTTTGAAAAGTCTGGGATTGACGCCAACATTTTCAGGATAAATCCCGTGCATGGACTCTTCCCAAAAAATATCCCTTGAAATCTTAGTATCCCAATCTGCCCCTGAAAACTCAGAATTTGCAAACAAATAAGCTTTAGCTGCTTCAATTTGAGTAAAAGCATTGATAACACGCAGGTAGTTGGACCTTGAAACGTCCAGTTGAACCTGACTACCGCAGATAAAGGCTCCATACTCAGGAAAATCGTGTAAACCTCTACTAGTCTTACTTCTACTTAAGTTCAAATAATCCATCAACATCTGATAGCGGGGAAAAGCCACTGGACAATTCTCATTTTTATCCCAGTTAGGATGAAGGCCACAGCCAACAATAGCATGATTAGCTTCACCTAACTTATTCTGAATCGTAGCCATATAGAAGTTAAAGCGTTCTTCTACCTCTTGGATCGATTCGGCCTTTCCAAATGCAAACTCAATTGTCGTATAAGCAACCTCAAACAAGATCGTATCTTGGCTGACTAGATCAAGTAACTGAATTGGATTCCCAAAATCATCCACTTTTTCGATAGTAAAGCCCAGTACTGATGGTAAATACCGAAAGAGATCCTTAACAACTTCACTATCTGTAGCTTTACCCTCTAAATTTACAATAGGATATTCTAACTCAATTCCCACAAATAAATCAGGCTTCTCTTTTATATTTTCTAAGTAGCGCTTCTTAAGCAAGTCAACCGAACGAGACATCAAATACCAACACTTTCATAATCAAAATAAATTGTGAATAAATAATATTATACCAAAAATCTAAGCAAAAAAGATTAGAATGGCACTCAAAAATAAGGCTCTATAATATTTGTAGTGGGTAAATCCCCTATAGATATTATGGAGCCTATTTTTGTGTGATAAATTGTAAAATATAGTGCAACAAAAAACTCATAGCGTTTCATTGGTGTAAACTGTAAGTAACCACACAAACTATCATCCGAAATTACTTTCTTCGCTACGATAGAAACGTTCGCTGTCAGGTGAAAATCATTACGATGGATATGTTTAGTCCTTACTATGACTTAGCTAAACAGCTTCGCTTTCGAATTTCTAGGCTCAGGCACATTGAGGAGAATCTAAAGCAGGTTCATCCTCTTTTTCAGACTGTCTTTAAAACCTTCCTCAAGGACAAAGAGAAAATCGTCAACGCTCTTCAGTTACCCTATTCTAATGCAAAATTAGAAGCGACTAATAATCTCATCAAACTTATCAAGCGAAATGCCATTAGTTTTAGAACTTTGAAAAGTTCAAAAACGGATTTTCATCGCTCTCAACATCAAAAAAGAAAGGACGAAATTCGTCCTTTCTCGACTTAGCTGACTTCAACCCACTACAGTTGACAAAGAGCCGTAATTTTTAGTAACTCAAGCAAATACAGATAATCAGATAAAAGAAAAGACAAGGCCTAGAAACCTTGTCTTTATTACTATACCGGCGGCCAACAAACTAGCGTTAAAATAAGTTAAAATAAATAACCAAAAAGCGATTAAATCAAGATGTTATCACACGCTAGTTAATATTCAAAATTGAGAAGTTGACCAAAAGTTGACCAACAACTATTTTACGCATTAAAAATCTTCTTACTTTCTCGAGTAAGAAGATTTTTATTATATATCAACTAATAAAACTGTTGTTTAACTAACTATTAAGATTTTAATTTGATAGTTCTCAAAATCCTAACCACTCTAGTTTTCTTTTAAATATTGAAATTTTTAAGAATCTGACTTATGACTATCAATTTCTTTCTTTATATTTATTTCACCATCTTTAAAAAGTAAAATACATACAAATATATTTGCTACAGCGCTAAGATAATAAATTATTCCTCCAAAACCTAACGCTCCCGTTCTTCCTATCAATTCACTTGTGATCGCTAAATGTACCGCGATAGCATAAATATTTAACAATATGATAATTACAAATCTGATTCTACTAAAGATTATCGATTTAATATTGACTAAAGATAATATTAAAGCAATCGAAAATGCTCCATACCATAAAATAAATAAAATCACGGGTGATGGTAACCGTAAATAGCTAGCAACTGCCCTGCTCATCGGAGCAAGTGACATATCTCGACCAGTGACAACCGGTAGTAAAAAAGTAACAAGCCCTAAAATTGTTGTACCAATTAAAATATTCTTATATTTCATAATATTTCCTTCCTCTTATTGATTTTTAAGTCTTCTATTTTTTGATTAATATCAATTCATCATCACTGCTACCATCAGAAAGTCTTAAAATGTCACCTTCCTTCCTAAAAGTCATTTCTGTAGTCAAGTCCCTATCCGGGTCTTTTAATGTGAAAGTTTTTGTAGCTGAATTAATCTTTTCAATTTTTCCTTCATGTTTTTCATCACCTTTAATCATTACCAGATTGCCTTCGTTACCATGTATTGACACTACTATAGTAATTCCACCTTTTTCACCAGAATAACTTCCGTCCAAGTCACACTTGATTAAAAAGCTACCAGCAAACATCACAGATATTATTGCTATCCCTACTACTATTATCTGCTTTAATTTTAAAAGCTCTTTAAACCAATTAACAACCTTCATAAAAAATTCTTTTATCTCGTTCATTTCAACCTCTTTTTTATTATGTAATTATCTTTTAATTTTTGATTAATTTATTCACTAATTAATTCTTTTTTCTGCTTCCTACTGCACAAACAACAGATAGAATAGTTACACCGAATATAGCTAACCAACTCTCATGTTCACCTGTCTCCGGTAGTGTTTTTGCTCGTTCTACTCGTGAATAAATTGGCTTACTTGATGCTTGTTGTTGACTTGTGTACGCTTGACCATTAACAGTAACATTGCCTTTGTCATCAATAGCGAGTATCTTATTATCGTCAAGTCCTTTGTTCAAACTGTTAATGTCAAATTCTGAAAGTTCTTCAGCAGTTGGTGCTGTGTTAGGAATTGCAATGATAGTTCCGTCAGGTAAGGTAATAATTTTATTATCTTTAGCCTTGTCTTCTAAGTCTTTTAGACGGTCATATTTTGTTTGTAGTTCAGCTAGTTTAGCTTGTTCTTCAGCAAGTTTTGCTTGTAATTCTTTAAGCTTAGTATGAGCAGCTTTAGCTTTTGTCATTGCATCTTTAAGGGCTGTATCCTTTTCTGAAGCGGTTGTTTGTGCAGCGGCAAGAATTGCTGGAGCTTCTAAGTAGCCTTTCAATTCAGTAGCAAGTGCTTTTGCTTCTGCAACCAAGCGGTCTTTTTCTTCAACTAATTTAGCTTTTTGAGCTTTAAGAGCTTCAAGTTTTGATTCTTGTTTTGTGAGTTTAGTTTTTGCATCAGCAAGAGCTTGAACTTTTTGTTCTTGAACACGTTTAGCTGATTTAAGAGCTGATTTAGCATCATCAAGAGCCTGTTTCTTAGAAGCAAGGTCCGCTGAGAAGTTATCAACTGCTTTTTGAGCTTCAGCTTGACGTTTTTGTGCGCTTTCAAGAGCAAGTTTTGCAAGACGCAAGTTGTTTTCAGCAACAGCTGTTTGAACAGGTGTAGCAGTAGCGTCAGTTAATGTCTTTTCAGCTGAAGTTTTAAGTTCTAGAGCGTTAGCATAATCAGCAGATGCTTGTTTGAGAGCGTCATTTGCGTTTTCTGAAGCAGTTTGAGCTGTAGCTTTTTCAGCTTTAGCGTCTTCATAAGCTTTTTGAATTGCTTCAGCATTGTTTGGGTTAGTGATTGATTCACCTTTGTCTGCGGTAACCATTACTAGCCAATATTGTCCATTGATGTTTGCAATATCAAGACCAACATTTGAAGCACTAGAAAGATTATTTTCCAAATGTCCCCATTTTGATGGTGCGTCAGCAAATGATGTACGCATTAATGCATCAATAACAGCCTTTTTCAAATCGTACATGGTTTTTAGTTCTGATTTAGATGCGATACCAGCAAGATTTTCTGTTCTAGCAGTAAGATTTTGACCAGCTAACAAACTGATGTGTCCATGTGTAAGTGGACTTTGAGCTCTTTCTTTATATGCTTTAGCACGATTTGATGCAACGTCAATCATTTCTTTTGTGACTGATGTATCGTTTGTCACACCAAGTTTTCTACGAATTTGATTCAATGCTTGAACATATAAGTGAGAGATTTCTTCTTTTTGAGCTTGAGTTAGATTGTCAATATCAACAGGTTCATCTTTTGCATTTTTGCCAATTGAAACGTCTGTGTTTTCAATAGCTGTAGCACCAGAGTCAGTCATGAAGTCATCGTCACCTGAAGCTTTATCTTCTTTGAATTGAGTCAAATCTGGAATTTTGACAATATCAACGCTATCTAGAGCTTTAGTAGCTTTAGCTAGTTTATCTTCAGCTTGAGAAAGTGTAGCTGTAGCATCATTAGCTTTTTGAGTGGCTGATGTGAGGTTGTCTTTAGTTTCGTTAACTAAAGTTGTTTTAGCGTCAACGTCTGCTTGAGCAGTGTTGATTGCGTCTTGACGTTTTTGGTCAGCTTTCTTAGCATCAGTCAAAGCAGTTTCTGCATTAGTGACATTCTTTTCAGTAGATTTTGTTTGAGCTTTAGCTTCATCAAGTTTATCTTCAACTTGAGCAAGTCCAGTTCCTGAAATTGCGTTTTTAGCTGATTGAACTTGGGCTTCTTTAGCAGAAACATCAGCGTTAGCGTCTTTAAGAGCTTGTTCAGCATTAGACACATCTGTTTGAGCATTGTTTACAGCTTCAGTTTGTGTTGCAATTTTTGCATCAGTAGTAGCTGTTTCTGTAGCATTAGCTTTTTGATCAGCAAGATTTGCTGCTTGGTCAGCTTGGTTAGCTGCGATATTTTTTGGTGTTGCTTTTGCTGCGTTTGCTTCAGCGTTTTTGACAGCTTGATTTGCTGCATTTGCTTCATTTTGAGCCTTAGCTTGTGCTTGGTCAGCAGCAGTTGCGTTAGCAGTAGCGTTGTTCACTTGAGATTGAGCAGTAGCAACATTTTTTTTCTGAGCATCAACGTTATTTTTGACCTCATCAGATGTCACTTTATGTGGTTCAGTAGTCGCACCTGTTGATGGATCTGTCTTAATGATAGATTTATTAGATGCGTTAACTTTTGGTGTTACTTCATCAGCAAATGCTGGTGTACCAACGGCTGCAAGGGTGATTGCAGTAGTTGCTGCGATGGTTTTGATTGTATTCTTTGCCATAAAATTCTCCTTTATTGCTATTAAGGTAGGTTTGGCTGTAAAGTCAAACCTTGTTATATGTAGTATAACAAGAGATTTGTCAGCTGTTTTACCAGTTAACTCTCAGGAGTATTTTAACAGAAATAATTAATGTAATTTCTCGATTTTATCCTATAGGTTCATTTTTTTCAAAACAAACCGAATAATTGGGGAGTTTCCCTTTTTTTGAACCTATAGGTAGGTTTTACATCTTATTTCAACCTATTTTACGGTATAATAATATTGAAAAACAAAAGGAGATGACTATGACAGATTTATACCCATTTGGACAGACATTTAAGCAGTTGCGAGAGAGTAGAGGACTTAGCTTGAAGGAAGCAGCCGCCAATATTGTATCCCCTCAATTTCTAAGTCGCTTTGAAAAAGGGGAAAAAGGTATTTCTCTTGAAAACTTTAGTAGATTACTCATTGTTTTAGGATTAGAATGGAATGATTTTGCAACAGCTTATGCCAACCAAGGTGGCGACTGTATGGAATTTCCTTCTATTGAATTTGCGAAGCATGTTAAGAATGAAGAAGATATTTTAACTTATGCCACTGTATATGAAAAATTATTTGATACTTATTTAAATGACAACCCTCTACAAGCTGATATACTATTAAAATCAATTAAACTAGGACATTACCCCACTATTTCTAAAACAGATGAAACTGTAGCGAAAATTCAGCATATTATCAATCATTTAATGAAAATTGAAACATTTAATAGTGCTGAACTGGAGATTTACTGTCGTATCATCAATCATTGCCCACTTGAACTTGTTGAACACATGTCTAAACAACTCCTCCTCATGTATGCACAAAGTGCCAACACTGACACTCATATTCGTATTTTGAACGGTCTAACCTTTACAGCTAAACATTTTTCAGAACTTGGTTACTACGCTAAGGCGGATGATATTATTAAAAAAATAAAATCATTGCAAACATTTGAAAGAGGTTATTTATCCACACCACTCATGTTCCTTGAAGTAGAACATGTATACAATCAATTTCGTTGGAACAAGCCTGAAGCAATCGCTTTAGCAAAAAACCTTTTCAACTATCTTGAAAGTGCAAAATTTATTGATATAAACTACTACTCCAATTTTATCAAAGCTTTTACTTATCATTGTCATAAATTAAATAAAACAGGCAAAGAACTCTTCTAACATTTATTATAAGATAAACTAAACCGCTAAGACTAAATCCTAGCGGTTTTCTTTTATTCTATTTACATAGGTAAAGCTTTGTCTTTATATGCCTTTTCAATATCTTCATTTATTTCATCGAGAGTAAGCTGCTTCGGTTCAATTTGAACTTCTGTTACCTGAAAATATTCTTTATCAAATCCTGTTAAATCAAATCCTATTTTGAACAATTTTTTATCAGTTTTACGATATCCTAATCGACTATCTTGCAACGACTGAACCTTCTCTAAATCTGATACAAAACGTTCAATGGATTGTACAATCATCTGTTGTTCTTTATCTAAATAGTGTGAAAGCTTTAACTTTGAATATCGACTATCACTTTTTATTGCAAAAGTACTCCTATATTCTCGCATTTCATGTGAATAGTATAAATTATAGGTTTGATAAATTTGATAACCAAGGGAATCTGAAATGATTGCAGTCTGTTTCTCATTCCATTGCTCAATCTCATCAATCACTTGATGAGCAAATACTTTAAGTTTAGCATCTAAATAGCCTAACTCATAATCACTGTCAATAAACACTTGTTTAAATAATTGATAAAATTGTTGCTCAATCTCGGGCTGATATAGTCGAAAAATTACTTGAGCTAACTTTTTATCATGAATATCAAAAGAAATACTTTCAAATGAGAAATCAGATTCAATTTCTTTTTTAGCCAATTCAGATGCAAAAACGACGGATGGCTTTAAGACTTCAATAGCTCTCTCTTGAAGAGAGAACTTTTCTTTTGTACCCTTATTAATATGATTCAATGCATCAAAAATTACAAGATAAAACAGAGCTGGGAGAAGTGTCTTCCAGTCTTTTTCTTTTCCCCACAACAATTCAGATACCGAAATCTTCATATTCTCAGCTATAAGCCTAATAGGGGTGGGGCTCATCTTTTTACGCTCTCCTTTTTTGATACAAGTCATTCGTTGCTTCGCAGACTCTTTAGATAAACCATAGTACGGTTCATCTTGATAGTCTCCTTTATTTTCTTTAATAATCTTCTGATTATTGTTGGCTATAGTTTTATCATATAAAAATTGATATAGGAAATATTTTTTTTCTTTAGGATGCTCTTTCCGATACTTTTCCTGATAGTCCAATACTCTTTGTGGGATAGAATCTAATGTGAATCTATAAATCATTTCTTTTATGTTATGCATTATACGCTACTCCTTTATTATAAGTACAAGATTATTATAACACAAAAAGTTATACATGTGAAGTGTTTAACTTTCTATTTTTTATACTATTGTCGTATAACTTTTTTGTGGTAAACTAGTATTGTAAATAAAGAACGTTCAACTATTTACAAAATAATTTTATTAGAAACCTTCCTATATTGGAAGCGGAGAATTATCATGTCTACATTTAATCAAATCGTATCAAATGCTAATAAGTCTTCTGAAGAGACTATCAATGTCACAGCAGTGAATCTAGGTTCAGTTGCAACACCTTACAAAGAGTACCTTCGTGATAAGAACGGACAAAAGGTTAAAGATAATCGTGGTTACGATAAAAAAGAAGATACAGCTTCAAAGCTTAAATACCAATTTGCAACAGTTGGTCAAGAATGCAAGACTGTAACTTTGTTATCTCCAATTGATCAGCCTCTTTCTATTGAACCATTAGTGGTTTATGAAATTACCGCATATGGATACTCATTTAAGAATAGCGGATACTGGTTGACTGAATTGGTAAGTGCTAAGCCACTATTACAACTCAAAGAAGTCAACGTGACACGGCCAACAGGAGGTCAAACAAATGGATAATATTCATGAAGAACTAGCAGACTTGTCAGCTGATGATCTTCCTCGTGAAGTTCGAAACCTGTTCGCAAGCTATTTACGCACAGAAGACAAAGAAATCATTAATGATTTTATCAATCTAAGCCTAGCTTATTCAAACGGTCGCTATACAGATTTCATTCGGACATACATGTATTTTGAACTATTGCGTCAGAAAATGTGGGCTGAAATGGAAGAACTCTGTAAGAAGTTATGATTAGATATCGTTTAAACTCTCACTTGGGTTACATGATGCGAGCTTATCCTAGTTTAGTAACCCTGCTTCAATTCTTTGGAGCAGGCTTACTTATCACAGGATTTGTTGGCGAATGGTTGATGAGGAAAGCAGTTGAACTAGAGCTGATTATGGCTCACAGTAGATGGGCATTCTATCTCATGATATTTGGCTCAGCTGTCTTGCTTCTCGTTAATGGTTCATTACTCTTGCGTTTCCTTTATCGTGTTAAAGCAGCGGATTCATTTTCTCAATATCGTCAATTAAGATTGATAGAGCGTCAGGCTCACAAAGCATTGAAAGATTCGGCAACTGCTAATCGCAAAGTCGGCAGCAAATTCATAGATGTTTCAAAAGCGACTGCGTGCTTCTCGAAGCAAAGCAGGCGCATTACAGTTACTATCAATAAATTAGCTGACCAAACTACTGATGATTTAGAAAAATTTGCGGACATGCTTTCAGCGTGTTTAATAGGTAAAAATCGGTCTTTGATCGTCCTTGATTACTGGTTATCTGAGGATAATACAGAATTTGTCTATTTGCTTGATGATATCGTAGAAGCTAAAGCAAGACAGCTGACGCCAAGACGAATCACAGAATTAAAATCAGCTAATGATTTTGAAATTACAGTTGAAAAAGACTTGACCTTTTCATTGCTGCAATCTCCTCATTTATTATTGGTCGGAAATACAAATAGCTCCAAAACAACGTTTTTAAAATCTATGCTTGCACAGGTATTCATGTTCAATGAAGATGTTGATCTGACAATCTTTGATGTAAAGTCAGAGTTCAGTTCGTGGAGCTTTTTACCTAAAGGTACAATTATATCCAATAGTGAAGAAATCCTAGCTTATTTTGAAACTTTACTTGACTTAGTCATCAAGCGTGAACAACAAATTGCTCAATTATCCGCGAGGGAAGATATTACTGGTGCAACTTTTGTCAATTTTGGCAAAGAGATGCGAATGAAGCTCTGCATTATCGAAGAGTACAGTGCAATGCTTTCAAGCATCACTGATACCAAAAAGCGAAAAAGAGTACAAGATTTAGTTTTATCTATCGTATCTCGTTCACGTAGTAGTGGAGTATATATCTGTATCTGCATGCAGCAGCCTAGATCTGAATTGCTTTCTACTGCTATCAGGGACAATTTAGGGGTTCGCATCTGTCTTTCAAATGGTGCTATTACAGATGAACTAGCTCGCATGGTCTTCGGAGAAACAGATAATATTGACAATCATGCTCCACGATTCAGTGGTTATATCATGACATCAGACATTAAATTCTTTAAGCCGAGACGCTTTTGGAATATTAATATGCACAAACATGGACTTGAAAAGATTAGCACATTTGAAAAAGCATATCTGTACGGCATTAAGAAACGAAAAGCACAGGGACAATCCACGTCTAATCCTTAACTTTTGGAACAACATTTGAATCTGTGTTGTGCCAAATTTTGAACCCTATTTGATATTTTTGGACGCCACATTTTTCTCCGTCTGTGGCGTCCAAAAAACAATCAAATCTATCTTAACAAAATGACACATCACAATCATTTTGTGTCAAAAAAATACAAAGGAGACCTCAACATGGTTAAAAAGAAAGCGATTGATCCAAACACTCGCAAACGTAAATTCTTTGGTCAAATTTCTTATGAATATGAGAAAAACGCTGATCCTAAGCTCAAAGAATGTGATTTCAAAAAATCGATTGATAAGCGTATCAAAGCACTCTGTAAACATGATGAAGATGTTTACTACTATATCTATCATGATAAAGATAAAAAAGAAGACGGAACACCTAAATGCCTGCACGTTCATTTCGTTATCATTTTCAAGCATGCTCACAGCTATCAATCCGTTTATAAATCGCTCCAGATTTCACGTGAGGAAAATCTTGAATTTGTACGGAGCGTAATCAAAGCTTGTAGATACTTGACACATAGAAATGAGCGAAATATGGCTGAGGGGAAATATCCCTACAATGTTGACGAAGTTATTCAATCACCGAATGGCAATTATATCAACTCAATTACGGGGGAAATCAAAAACCATAACAAAGAACAATCTGATGATGGCTCGGAAGTTGATGAGTATTGCTTAGATCTTAGCTATCAAATTTCATCAGATGGATTACTACCACTAGAAGCAAAAAAAGATTTGTTTGAACAATTCACTCAACGAACCGCACAAAAGGCATGGAATCAAAATAAACGGCAATTTGAAGAAAACCGCTTAGAGTACATTCAGAAAGAGTTTGAACGTATGAGTCGTGGGGAACGTAACCATAACGGAATCTATATACAAGGATCAGGTAATAGCGGAAAATCATTTCTAGCACGACTTATTGCGGAACAACATGACAGATTAGGTGCTCATATACCTTCAATAAATAAAAAACGCTTTGATTTAGGTTCGGGCTACAAAGGTCAAAAAACAATGATCATCAATGAATTTGATGCATCATGCGGCATGTCATATCGTGAGCTCTTTCAAATTTTAGAACCGAATTCAGCCAATCAGCTCAGTTCACGTTTTAAAGATGCCTATATCATCAATGATTTAACGATTATGACCAACTCAGAATCATATTTTGATTGGGTTGATGCTTGGTTTCCTAAAAAGAGAGAATATCATCAGTTGATGCGGCGTATTCGCTATATCTTAAAAATGTATCATGACGACTACAACAAGCTCAATATTGAATTATGGTACTACAATTCAATCCGTGATTTAAAAGAAAAAGCAAAGTTGCAATTTCAGAAAATTAAGGTTTGGAAGTTAGAACCTATCACAAAAGATTCTGAAGATGAATTGACTCTGATAGCTCAAGAATTATTAGCAGAAATCCAAAACAATCACATTAATTCTAAACAAACCAAAAAAGTTGCCGTAAAATCTACCGACCAAAGTGATTCAAACGACAACCCAAAAAATCTAGAAGATTAGTCAAGTAAGCTAACTTCTTACTTGATTATCTCATATCATGACAATGAGGTAAAGCAAAATGATAAAAATAACAACAACTGAACTAATTTACCTATTATTTGAAATTGAACAAATCGAAGCAGCACTTGAATATGAAACAGGATTCAACTGCTATGACTACTTTTTAACTGACATTCTTATGATGAGCTCTGAACAAGTTTTAGAATGTTTGAATTCTCAAAAGGACAATCCAAGGTGGTTGATGAACCGCTTAATGGATTTTGTCAGTGAGTATTTCAACATCCAATATCAGTATGAGCCTACAAACGAAAGGAATACATTATGATTACACAATTTGAATTAAAACTCAATCCTATTACAATACAGCTGCCTAAAAGCCATATTATCATTTCTAAAGATGATTATGATCATTTAACAAAGGAAGCCACACAAGGACGTTATTTGACCTTAAATGAGGTTTTAGAGATGCTTTCTGTGTCTCGTCCATGGTTATTAGAAAACGTTCTATACAAGCCAACCATTCGCTCAAAAATTGATATTGACAAGAACAAAGATGGATTTGTGAAATATCCTCAAAACCAAGGCGGACGTTACTATTTTTTAGCAAGTAAAGCCAAAAAATATTTTGAAGAACATTTTGCAGAAATTTTTGATTTGTGATATGATAACCAAGATAATATCTTGGTTATCGCTTTTAGAAAGAGGTAATCAATGGCAATTTCATATAGAAAAAGAGGTAAAAATAAAACTTGGGATTATCGAATCTTTGATAAGAATAAAAAGGTAGTCGCATCTAATTCTGGATTTAAAACCAAGCGTGAAGCTGAGATTGAAGCACTTAGCATTGAAATAAAATTAATGCAAGGGGCGATCATAGACAAAAATATTACTTTTTATAGTCTATGGGAAAAATGGTTAGAACTGACTGTAAAACCACTTGGCAAAGCTGATACAACCATAAATAAGCATATGATACGTGGAAAATTCATCAAAGCACAATTTGAAGATAAGCCAGCGATTCAGATAAAAGCTAGTGAATATCAAGCTTTTATCAATAAATACGCTGAAACAAATTGTCGTGATAACGTAAGTAGAATGAATGCGGAAATCCGAAATGTCATTATCTTTGCTAAACGTGATAAGCTTAATATGGAAGATTTTACAGAAGGTGTTATTTTATCTGGTCGTCCTCCTAAGAAACGTAAAGAAGATAAATATATTCATAGTTTTAAGGATTATCAAAAACTGGTCAGTTACTTAGAAGAAAACTTAGATTTATCTACATCAATCATCCCACACTTACTATTGATCCAACTAAAAACTGGACTCCGTGCAGGAGAAGTTGCAGGATTGACTTGGGACTGTATTTTATGGAATACTTCAGAAATTAAAACATATCGTCGATATGATACCGTTCGTCATCGCTGGTCAAAAGCAAAAACAGACGACTCTATCCGAACCATCCCCATTGATGAGGTTACATTAGCAGTTCTTCAGAAATTAAAACAAGAACAAGAAGTCTTCATTGAGAATGGTGCCATTGCAAATGATGAGAATATGATCTTCATTGATATAAATCATAATATCGTAACCAATGCAGGCATTAATAAGCACTTAAAACAAATTTTAAAAATGTTACGTATCTTCCCTAATAATATGACAAGTACAGGGTTACGCCATACCTACTGTTCAACCATGTTAGCAATGGGCGTTGACATTTGGGCTGTATCGAAGCTAATGGGACATAAAGATATTACAGAAATCACTGAAACATATGGTCATCTAATCAAGGAAAAAGCTGAAATAGAGAATAATAAAGTACGCAATGTTTTAAAGAGTTTATCTAAGTAGGACTTCGGGTGACCAAAAGTTGACCAAAAAGCAAAAGAAACGCTGTTAAATCAACGTTTCTCAAACTTAAACTATACCGGCGGCCGGGGTCGAACCGGCACGTCCTTGCGGACACTGGATTTTGAGTCCAGCGCGTCTGCCAATTCCGCCACGCCGGCAAATAGTAACTGGGGTAGCTGGATTCGAACCAACGCATGAGGGAGTCAAAGTCCCTTGCCTTACCGCTTGGCTATACCCCAATAATATAAAATAGGCGAGTGATGGGGATCGAACCCACGCATGCCAGAGCCACAATCTGGTGTGTTAACCACTTCACCACACCCGCCATAATCATATTAACACGGGCAGTAGGAATTGAACCCACACTGAAGGTTTTGGAGACCTTAGTTCTACCTTTAAACTATGCCCGTAACTAAAGCAATGGAAGGGGAGGGATTCGAACCCCCGAACCCGAAGGAGCGGATTTACAGTCCGCCGCGTTTAGCCTCTTCGCTACCCTTCCAAGTTATAAATAAAATATGGCGCGAGACGGAATCGAACCGCCGACACATGGAGCTTCAATCCATTGCTCTACCAACTGAGCTACCGAGCCAATATTGCGGGAGCAGGATTTGAACCTACGACCTTCGGGTTATGAGCCCGACGAGCTACCGAGCTGCTCCATCCCGCGTTAATATAAAAGGAGGATGTGGGATTCGAACCCACGCACGCTTTTACACGCCTGACGGTTTTCAAGACCGTTCCCTTCAGCCGGACTTGGGTAATCCTCCATTATTTACAATGGACCTTGTAGGACTTGAACCTACGACCACTCGGTTATGAGCCGAGAGCTCTAACCAGCTGAGCTAAAGGTCCAACAAGATCAATATAGCGGCGAAGGGGATCGAACCCCCGACCTCCCGGGTATGAACCGGACGCTCTAGCCAGCTGAGCTACACCGCCATCAATCGGGAAGACAGGATTCGAACCTGCGACACCTTGGTCCCAAACCAAGTACTCTACCAAGCTGAGCTACTTCCCGCGTTAAATA
>NZ_JATR01000009.1:0-1097 GCF_000526075.1 Streptococcus sp. SR1 | reverse complement strand
CTTTGAAGTATGTCCGAAGCTGATTTCAAAAGCCCCTTCATGAGAGCTCTCATGGAGCCTGATTCTCTCGCCTTGTTTGAGTAATTTGGGACGTAACTGCGCCCGCGCACCCAGGTGGTAAAAAATGCGTTTAGTTGGGGAATACAGGTTTCTGCATACAACGTTTCCGGTCGTGTCCCGAAAAGTGGTGTAAGCAAGCATTTCAGGTGTTTAAAAGAAGTGCGGTTATTTCCTAAAATATAGTCACCATAACCAATTCAGAAAGGAAATAACCGCAATGCAAACTTTACACGAAACTGAGCTCTCCTACACCCAAGATCACAAATTAGATTTAAACGGTATGGCACGAACACTACTTGAAGACTTAGTAAATACCGTAATGGTTGAGCAAGTAGAAGAGCTTGGTTGTGTTCGCAATGGATACCGTGAGCGAAAGCTCGTCACTTCAGTTGGAACTCTTACCTTAAAAATTCCAAAACTTCGTGAAGGAACCTATTTTCCTGATGATATCGTAAGCAAGTGGAGTAGATGTGACACAGCCCTTGCAAGCTGTATCTGTGATATGTGGACTCTAGGTATCTCAAACAGAAAGGTAGAAAAAGCACTAAGTGAGCTTGGTGTTGAAAAGATCAGCAGAAGCAGAGTCTCGAGACTTGTTAAGTCTTTAGATGAAGAGGTAGATGACTTAAGACACAGCTCTTTGTCTTTTGACAGATGGCCTTACCTTTGGCTTGATGCAACCTATATTCCTATAAGAGAGGCAGGACATACAACCAAGCGTGCTGTCGTTATTGCTATAGCTGTAAACACAGAAGCTAAAAGACAAATCATAGGGCTTGAGTGTATAGATACCGAGTCGTATCTTTCCTGGAAAGACTTTCTTATCTCTTTGAGAGAGCGAGGACTGAGTGGAGTGAAACTTGTTATCTCTGATGCCCATGCAGGTCTTGTAAGAGCAATTGGTGAGGTGCTCACAGGCGCTGCCTGGCAAAACTGTCTTTGTCACTTAGAGAGAAATGTCTTTGATAGATGTAGAACAAAAGCTCAGGGCAAAGCAGTTATTGCTGCTATGAAACATACCTTTGAAGCTACTGATA
>NZ_JATR01000008.1:0-119837 GCF_000526075.1 Streptococcus sp. SR1 | reverse complement strand
CCCTTTTTTGACGAACTCTATTCCGTAACGATCAATCAATTTAATCATGTACCTAAGATTAGAATTGTTTATCCCAAATTTATTTGAAAGCTTCTCTAAGCTATATCCTTGTTTTCTTAGTCCATAGATTTGAACTTTATCTTCATAACTCAATTTCATAATAAAACACCCCAAAAGTTAGATTCTTTCTGTCTAACTTTTGGGGTGCAGTTCACTTTGGTATTTGCTTGTTTATTATTTATACCGAGCCTAGTTTTTGCAGTAGACTTTGATATCTTATCCTATCAGGGTGATTTGAATATTCATGCAGATAATACTGCAATTTTTAAGGAAACAATCACCTACCGTTTCGGAGATGATTATAATGGCCAGCTAGTTGGACTCGGAAAAGCAGGGAAAATGCCAGAAGGATTTGACATTGATCCCGACCCGACTGTTCAAGTGTCTAAAAATGGGCAAATAATTCAAAATGTTTCCTTTTATACTATGGAGGAAGAGGACGGCTATAAGGTAAAAATTTACAATGCTGGATATGCCGGAGATACTGTTCGGGTGACAGTTACCTGGCAACTATCAAATCTTCTCTTCTTATACAAGGATATAGCGGAGCTAAATTGGCAACCCTTGACAGATAGTTCTGGAGATATTAAAGAGTTTGAGTTCAAGGTCAGCTCTGAAAATCCAGCAGAGAAACTCTATTTCCATACAGGAAAACTCTTTAAGGAAGCTAGTGTCAAAAAGGTAAATGATTTCTACCAGGCCAAGATGAAAGATCTTCCGAGAAATCGTCAGGTGGAACTACATGCCTATTGGCCGAGAAGTGCTTTTGCAGAAGCTCCGGATCAAGGCTTGGTATCTGATAACCTCATTTGGTTTAAAAGAGTTGAGCTTGAAATAGCAAGTGAAAAAGCTTCGAACAAGATTGTGATGATGTGGCTTATTCCAATTGTTTTGACGGTTCTTCTGTTTGTCGGTTTAATCTTTTATAAACGTTTCAAAAAAGAAATTAGTCCTAAGAAGAAATTTGCTAAGAACCATCGTCTCTATGAGCCACCTATGGACTGGCCTCCGATGGTTTTAGCAGAGAGTGTATATTCTTTATCACTGGGCGAAATGAAACCGGGAGCAAAAGGATTTGGTCGTTTTACATTTGAACGAGTCATTCAGGCTACTTTGCTGGATCTAGTAGATAGAGGGCATTTGGCTATTAAGAAAGGGGAAAAAGAGCCAATTCTTAAAATTATAAATGAAAGTGGATTGGCAAATTTTGAGAAGGAATGTCTGAAACTTTGCTTTTCAGATAAGAAAGAGTTGGCAATTTCGGATCTGTTTTCAGATTATCAGGTTTCACCTAGTATTTATCGTGGAGTTTCTAAAAAGGATGCAAAGCAGGTTCAGGAGATAGGGAAGCAGCTGAAACGTTCGTTTGATAGACGCATCTCTAACATTGAAAAGCGCGTCAAAGACAAGGTGCATGCGTTGCGTATTCCAAATTATTACCGTCCTTTGAGTACGGGTGAGAAGAAACTATCTCTGGCTATGTGGATTGGATTAATTGGTTCAGCCGTAGGGAGCTGGCTATTCTTCTACTGTAGTTGGAACACGTATGGTTTTGTTTCGTTCTACCTCCTCTTTTTGGGATTACTTGCTTCCATTACTTTAGTGCTAATTTATGTTGTAACATACGGGTATTATGATAATGGTGTCTTGACAGATGAAGGGGCAGAGGTTTACTATCACTGGAAGAGTTTTGAAAACATGCTTCGCAATATCGCCCGTCTAGACAAGGCTGAGTTGGAGAGTATCGTCCTTTGGAATCGCCTTCTGGTCTATGCGACTCTTTTTGGTTATGCCAAAAAGGTCAGCCAGTTAATGAAAGTTCGGCAAATTCATCTTGAAAATCCAGACTTAGATAGTTACATTGCCTATGGCTGGTATGCGCAACTTCATACCTATACTGGACAGATGAAATACTATGCAGCGGTCGCAAATACAGCAAGCAATTACTCCGTCTCTTCTGGAAGTGGTTCTTCAGGTGGAGGATTCTCAGGAGGCGGAGGCGGTGGTAGCATCGGTGCTTTCTAAAAAATCTATCGCAGAATCCGAAATTATGCTATAATAGAGGACAGAAAAAGGAGTAATACATGTATCTTATTGAAATTTTGAAGTCGATCTTTTTTGGGATTGTTGAAGGAATTACAGAATGGTTGCCCATTTCAAGTACGGGTCACTTGATCTTGGTTGAAGAATTTGTACAATACAAGGACCAAAATGAAGCCTTCATGTCCATGTTTAATGTTGTTATTCAGCTCGGTGCTATTTTAGCGGTTATGGTGATTTACTTTAACAAGCTCAATCCCTTCAAACCTGGTAAAAATAAGGCAGAAGTCCGTCGAACTTGGCAATTGTGGTCAAAAGTCCTCGTTGCGACCTTGCCTTTATTGCTAGTTTTTAAGCTGGATGATTGGTTTGATACTCATTTTCACAATATGGTATCAGTTGCGATCATGTTGATTATTTATGGGGTTGCCTTTATCTATCTTGAAAAACGGAACAAGGCACAAGCTATTGAACCAACAGTTACAGAACTTGAAAAGCTTCCCTACAAGACAGCTCTCTATATCGGACTTTTCCAAGTCCTCGCCCTCTTCCCAGGAACGAGCCGTTCAGGTGCGACGATTGTCGGTGGTTTGTTAAATGGAACGAGTCGCTCAGTCGTAACAGAGTTTACCTTCTACCTCGGAATTCCTGTTATGTTTGGGGCTAGTGCTTTAAAAATTTTCAAATTTATAAAAGCAGGTCAACTCTTGAGTTTTGGACAACTGTTCTTGCTTTTGGTTGCTATGGGAGTAGCCTTCGCGGTCAGCATGGTTGCTATTCGCTTCTTGACCAGCTATGTGAAGAAGCACGACTTTACACTCTTTGGTAAATACCGTATCGTACTCGGTAGTGTCTTGTTGCTCTATAGTTTTGTGCGTTTATTTGTATAAGAAAAAGAGCTTGAGGGAATCTTCCTTCAAGCTTTTTAAAATCCTGTTACTGTAATTCCTAGTAGACGAACGCCTTTTTCTTTTTCAGCTAGTTCTTCGTAGAGTTGAAGGGCAGTTTGAGAAATCTGACTAGCGTCCTGTGTTGCTTGTGGGAGGCTTTTTCGTCTAGTTAGAGTAGAGAAGTCAGCATATCGTATTTTAAGGATAATGATTTTTCCAGCTTTTTCCTGCGTGCTGAGATTGTGAGCTACCTTTTCTGAGAGAAGAGTCAGCTCTTTTTTGATGTCTTCTTCTACTTGCAGGATTTTTCCGTAGGTTTTTTCCTTGCCAATGGACTTGCGAATACGATTGGCCTTGACCGGTGAGTTATGAATGCCCCTTGCCTTTCGATAAAGGTCAAAACCGAGTCTGCCGAACCGATCGATTAAAGTGACTTCTGAGACGTCCAATAAGTCCGCACCAGTATAAATGCCCATTTCATGAAGCCGTTCAACTGTTTTTTTGCCCACACCGTGAAATTTAGCAATGTCCATTTGTTTGAGAAAGTCTTGAGCCTGATCTGGGAGGATAACTGTTAAACCATGCGGTTTTTGATAGTCACTAGCCATTTTAGCTAAGAATTTGTTATAAGAGACGCCTGCAGAAGCAGTCAGGTGTAGTTCCTGCCAGATATCCTGTTGGATGAGACGAGCTATTTTGACGGCTGACTTGATACCGAGTTTATTTTCTGTTACATCCAAGTAAGCCTCGTCAATACTCATAGGTTCGATCAAATCAGTGTAGCGTTTAAAAATAGCACGAATCTCAAGTCCTACACTCTTGTATTTTTCATAATTTCCTGAGATGAAAACAGCTTGGGGACAGCGCTCATAAGCTTCTTTAGAACTCATGGCTGAATGAACACCAAAAGCTCGTGCCTCATAGCTACAGGTAGAAACGACTCCTCGACCACCTGTTTGTCTGGGGTCGCTCCCAATGATGACAGGTTTACCCTTTAACTTAGGATTATCTCTGATTTCCACCGAAGCAAAAAAGGCATCCATGTCGATATGGATGATTTTTCTAGACAAATCATTAATCAATGGAAATATAAGCATTTAGCTTCCTTTCTAGCCGTATTTTCTTTCTCATTATACCGTTTTTTCTGAAAAAATGGAAAAGAGTAGTCTAACTTTCAAAAATATAATACAGATAATATCAAAAAGCATCCTGTATTATAAAAGAAAGCGCTAAAAAGGCTGTTTTCTTCTTGTTGAAATCGGTTACTGTGTGGTATACTTGATTTATGAATGTAACAGATAGTTGTTACTAGAAAGAAAAATGAGGACATTAACATGGTTGTTAAGACAGTTGTTGAAGCGCAAGATATTTTTGATAAAGCTTGGGAAGGCTTCAAAGGCGTAGATTGGAAAGAAAAAGCAAGTATTTCTCGCTTCGTTCAAGCTAACTACACACCTTACGATGGAGATGAAAGTTTCCTTGCTGGACCAACAGAACGTTCACTTCACATCAAAAAAATCGTAGAAGAAACAAAAGCACATTACGAAGAAACTCGTTTCCCAATGGACACTCGTCCAACATCTATTGCTGATATTCCTGCTGGATTTATCGACAAAGAAAACGAATTGATTTTTGGTATCCAAAACGATGAACTCTTCAAATTGAACTTCATGCCAAAAGGTGGTATCCGTATGGCTGAAACTACTTTAAAAGAAAATGGATACGAACCAGATCCAGCTGTTCACGAAATCTTCACAAAATACGTAACAACAGTTAACGACGGTATTTTCCGTGCTTACACTTCAAACATCCGTCGTGCTCGTCACGCTCACACTGTAACTGGTCTTCCAGATGCCTACTCTCGTGGACGTATCATTGGTGTTTACGCACGTCTTGCTCTTTACGGTGCAGATTATTTGATGCAAGAAAAAGTAAACGATTGGAATGCAATTAAAGAAATTGATGAAGAAACAATCCGTCTTCGCGAAGAAGTAAACCTTCAATACCAAGCATTGCAACAAGTTGTTCGCTTGGGTGACCTTTACGGTGTTGACGTTCGCAAACCAGCGATGAACGTCAAAGAAGCGATCCAATGGGTGAACATCGCCTTCATGGCTGTCTGCCGTGTTATCAATGGTGCTGCAACATCTCTAGGACGTGTGCCAATCGTACTCGATATCTTTGCAGAACGTGACCTTGCTCGTGGTACATTTACTGAATCAGAAATCCAAGAATTCGTTGATGATTTCGTTATGAAACTTCGTACAGTTAAATTTGCTCGTACAAAAGCTTATGACCAATTGTACTCAGGTGACCCAACCTTCATCACAACTTCTATGGCTGGTATGGGTAACGACGGTCGTCACCGTGTTACTAAGATGGACTACCGTTTCTTGAATACTCTTGACAATATCGGTAACTCTCCAGAACCAAACTTGACAGTTCTTTGGACTGACAAATTACCTTATAGCTTCCGTCGTTACTGTATGCACATGAGCCACAAACACTCTTCAATCCAATATGAAGGTGTTACAACAATGGCTAAAGACGGATACGGTGAAATGAGCTGTATCTCATGTTGTGTATCTCCACTTGACCCAGAAAATGAAGAACAACGTCACAACATCCAGTACTTCGGTGCTCGTGTTAACGTATTGAAAGCCCTTCTTACTGGTTTGAACGGTGGTTACGACGATGTTCACAAAGACTACAAGGTATTTGACATCGAACCAATCCGTGACGAAGTTCTTGAATTCGAATCAGTTAAAGCTAACTTTGAAAAATCTCTTGACTGGTTGACTGACACTTACGTAGATGCTTTGAACATCATCCACTACATGACTGATAAGTACAACTACGAAGCTGTTCAAATGGCCTTCTTGCCAACTAAACAACGTGCAAACATGGGATTCGGTATCTGTGGATTTGCCAACACTGTTGATACATTGTCAGCAATCAAATACGCTACCGTTAAACCAATCCGTGATGAGGATGGCTACATCTACGATTACGAAACAATCGGTGAATACCCACGTTGGGGTGAAGATGACCCACGCTCAAACGAATTGGCAGAATGGTTGATCGAAGCTTACACAACTCGTCTACGTAGCCACAAACTCTACAAGAACGCAGAAGCCACAGTATCACTTTTGACCATCACATCTAACGTTGCTTACTCTAAACAAACTGGTAACTCACCAGTCCACAAAGGCGTATACCTCAACGAAGATGGTTCTGTGAACTTGTCTAAACTTGAATTCTTCTCACCAGGTGCTAACCCATCTAACAAAGCTAAAGGTGGATGGTTGCAAAACTTGAACTCACTTGCTAGCCTAGACTTTGGTTACGCAGCTGACGGTATCTCATTGACAACTCAAGTTTCTCCACGTGCTCTTGGTAAAACTCGTGACGAACAAGTGGACAACTTGGTAACAATCCTTGATGGTTACTTCGAAAACGGTGGACAACACTGTAACTTGAACGTAATGGACTTGAAAGATGTTTATGACAAGATTATGAATGGCGAAGATGTCATCGTTCGTATCTCAGGATACTGTGTAAACACTAAATACCTCACTCCAGAACAAAAAACTGAATTAACACAACGTGTCTTCCACGAAGTTCTTTCAATGGATGACGCACTGAGCTAAGATTCAATTAGAATAGTAAGAAAGCCAGTCAAAATTGACTGGCTTTTTACTATAAAAATCAGAGATCTATCTAATTGTAGATGCACCATATACTTAGTTGTAAACATTAGTTAGTTGATATAAATAGCTCAAAATTGACTGGCCAACTTATAGAATGATCCAAATATGTGTATTTTGAAGTTATTATACTTGAATAGATTGTATTGAGATGTTATAATATAATGGGTAAACTCTAGTTAGTGATAGGGGTTGTCAAAATGGTATGATGTAATCTCTTAGGGAGATTAGAAATAAAAATTTCATATAGAAAAGAGGAGAAGAGATGTCGAAAAGCAAAGCGTTAAACATGCTTTCTAAATTTTCTGCGTTAGCTTTTGCTATTTTAGGTCTAGCATCTGTTTTGATAGGCATTGTTAAAGCAGATAATCCTGTTTCAAAAGAATTGACACAAGTAATTACAGGTATTGATCTGTTAGATGCTTCAGATACTAAGCAAAATGTGAGTTCAGAAGGAGATTTCTCGCTTCGTACGAATTTAGCATATAAGCTTCGCGTGACGTTCGATCTCAAGCAGTACAATGAGAACTTGAATAACGGGGATTATTTTACTTTTGATATTCCGGCTCCCATGACGGTTTATAATGGTAATCAGGAGTTGATTGATCCGGTTACTCAAGTAGCTATAGGAGAGGCAGTAGTCACATCAAATGGTAATGACCAAGGTGGCAAGGCAAAGATAACCTTGAAGAACCTGGATAAATACTTGGCTAAAACTGGAGGAGACAAAGTAAAGGATGTATCTGGTAACTTTTCTGCATCATTTAGATTTTTAAAGGATCAGAAGATGACTTTAATTAATTTTAATTCCTCTTCAATGAAGCAAGAAATTAAACATGTTTATAGTTCAAAAACGATTTCAGGTCCCAAAGTTGGTACTGAAAATTATGCTAAAATTGGGGGACGTGCTACCCTTGAAAGTTGGAACTCTCCAAAACTGGCTGAGATTGGTTCGGTTAGCAAGGGAGATGCATGGTCTACCTGGCGTGTACGTGTAAATACAGAGAAACAAGACTTAGGACAAAATATTGTATTACATGATACTATACCAAATGATGATACTAGTTATACTCCCGCACAGTATATTCCTGAGACTCTAAAAGTGTATAAGGCAAATATCACTGTTGGGACTTCTGCTGTTCCAGATGATGCAGTTTTGCTAACTAAGGGACAAGACTATACCGTTTCGTGGAACGAAAACTATACTTCATTTGATATCATTTTTAAAGATGGAACGACCTCTTATATAGTATCTTATAACACAACAACTCCTAATGATGGAAGTAAAGTAGGAAATAGGGTTGCTCTGTCATTGGCTGACGGGACTAAATTAGCACAGAATACAAGTCGTCCGGGAGCCCTTGATATGACAGCTGAGGCGACTTCCTTGATTTCAGGGACTATCGTAGCTTCTACAGCTTACCAAATTAAGATTAATAAGACAGATGCCTTCACTCTTGCACCTGTTCCAGGAGCAGTTTATACTGTAACTGCAACAGATGATGCAAGTGAAACAACAGAAGTGACTACAAATGAAAAAGGAGTAGCACTGACTAAAACTTATGATCAGAAATGGGAAGGTAAAACTTTCAAGATTAAAGAGAAGACAGCTCCAGCTGGTTATAAGCTAGATGAGAAAGAGTATACAGTTAAACTCGGAGCAGCAGGTTCTACTATTCATCTTAAAGACGAACCTGTTCCAGCTGTATTCAATGTGACTGCTAAGAAAGTGGTAGAAGGTCGTACAGATAAACTTCCTAAAGCAGATGAGTTCACATTCAACCTATACACAGCTGAAAACTTGAAGGATCCAGTAGCAACAGCAAAATCAAAAGCTGACGGAACGATTACCTTTGAGAATATTGAGTTGAAAGGTGCGGGAGCTTATCACTACATCATCAAAGAAGATACTTCTAAAGCAATTGATGGTATCACATTTGATGAGGAAGGCAAGGAAGTTACTGTAACAGCAGCATTCCAAGGTGGAGTATTGACAGCTTCTGTTACTTCAGCAGAACCAACTTTCACTAACACTTATAAAGCCGCTTCAACAAATGCGACAATCAAAGCAACTAAGAAGATTGCAGGTAATAAAGAGCTTGTGGCTGATGCTTATACTTTCGAATTGAAAGAAAAAGATGCAGTTGTAGCTACTGCTAAGAACACTGCTTCAGGAGAAGTTGTCTTCAAGGTCGACTACACAGAAGCAGGAGAGCACACTTACACTATTACTGAAAAAGCAGGAACAGAAGCAGGTGTGACCTACTCAACAGAATCTTACACAGTTAAAGTGACTGTAGTAGATAACGGTCAAGGTCAATTGGTTGCGACTGTAGAAAATCCGGATGCAGAGCGTGTCTTCACTAACACTTATAAAGCCGCTTCAACAAGCGCGACAATCAAAGCTAAGAAAGTCTTGACTGGTAAAGACCTTGTGGCTGATGCTTATACTTTCGAATTGCAAGAAAAAGATGCAGTTGTAGCGGAAACTAAGAACACTGCTTCAGGCGAAGTTGCCTTTAAGGTCGACTACACCGAAGCAGGAGAGCACACTTACACTATCACTGAAAAAGAAGGTAGCGAAAAAGGTGTGACATACTCAACAGAATCCTACACAGTTAAAGTGAACGTAGTGGATAACGGCCAAGGTCAATTGGTTGCTACTGTAGAAGATGCGGACGCGGAACGTGTCTTCACTAATATCTATACAGTACCAGTACCAACAGCTACATCAGCAACACTTGAGTTTACGAAAGAATTGACTGGTCGTGCCTTGGTTGATGGTGAATTCCAATTTGAATTGTATGAAGGTACAAAACTAGTTGATACAAAAACAAACCAAGCTGGAAAAGTAACATTTAAAGCAATCAACTATGATGCAGAAGGTGTTCATACTTATACTGTAAAAGAAGTGAATGCCGGAGCAACTGGTATTACTTACGACACAGAAAAGACTGCAGTGGTAACAGTAACCAAAGATGCAGCAACAAATGCCTTGAAGGCAACTGTTGAATACCCAGCAGGTAGTGTCTTCACGAATAGCTTTAAAGCACCAGCAGTAGAAGCTACGATTGAAGCAACTAAGAAACTTGAAGGTAAAGAACTTGCGGCTGATGCTTATACTTTCGAATTGAAAGAAAATGGTGCAGTTGTAGCGGAAACTAAGAACACTGCCGAAGGTAAAGTAGCCTTTGTTCGTTCATTCGAAGAAGCAGGTACTCACACTTATACCTTGGTTGAAAAAGTTGGTACTGAAGAGGGTGTTGAATACGATAAGACTGAGCATACTGTAACAGTCACTGTAGTTGCGGATGGTCAAGGTTTCTTGACTGCGACTGTCTCATATGCAGATGGTAAAGCAGTTGTATTTACAAATAAATACACTGTTCCAAATCCAACACCGGATCCAAACCCAACACCAAATCCAAATCCAACACCGGATCCAAATCCAACACCGGATCCAAACCCAACACCAAATCCAAATCCAACACCGGATCCAAACCCAACACCGGATCCAGATCCAAATAAACCAGGAGAAAAAGAGGAACCAAAACCAACACCTCCAGCTACGGAGACTAAAGGTAAAGCTGAACTTCCAAAAACAGGTGAAGCAACATCTA
This sequence comes from Streptococcus sp. SR1, assembly GCF_000526075.1. Lineage (NCBI taxonomy): Bacteria > Bacillati > Bacillota > Bacilli > Lactobacillales > Streptococcaceae > Streptococcus > Streptococcus sp. SR1. The sequence continues at coordinate 109,520 of NZ_JATR01000008.1, read as the reverse complement.
TCTTCTCAGCAATTGGATTTGTAGTCTTGGAATTGAGTGGACTGGTATTCTTCGTAAAACGTAAAGCTTAAGCTTTCGTAGAAGAAACATGAAACTTGGTAAGTGAGAATTCTACTTCTCTCTTAAACCTGATAGAGAAAGTCTCTAGAAAATTCGTTTTCTAGGGGCTTTTTTGTACTTCAAAATAATTTTTTAAAAATAGTCAAATTTGGTCAAAAAGTTATTGACTTTTACTGACCAATGTGATATAGTAGAAACATAAGGAAAATGACTTCCTTAGAAAAACTCATTTTCAATGATTCTATTTCTTGAAAATGTATAATAGATACCCTAGAAAGGGGTGAGGCCTATGTTAAATCTAACAGACTTTGAAAAGAAAATGATAAAAGGCTTATTTAAAAAAGAAAAACCAGAAGTTATTCTTAGGGTAGCAAGTTAGCTAGTCTAAAATTTTTAAAACAAAGGTCAAAGATAGTCAATATCAGAGATCGCATCTAATTAAGAATAAACGAGGTAAAGAATATGAACAACAACTTTAATAACTTTAACAACATGGATGATTTATTTAACCAATTGATGGGTGGCATGCGAGGATACAGTTCTGAGAACCGTCGCTACTTGATTAATGGACGAGAAGTGACACCTGAGGAATTCGCTCACTATCGTGCAACTGGTCAATTACCAGGAAATGCAGAATCTGAGGTGCAAATGCAACAACACGCTTCAGGTATGAAACAAGACGGTGTCCTTGCTAAGCTAGGTCGTAACTTGACAGCAGAAGCTCGTGAGGGCAAGTTGGATCCTGTTATCGGACGAAACAAAGAAATTCAAGAAACAGCTGAAATCCTCTCACGTCGTACGAAAAATAATCCTGTTCTGGTCGGAGATGCAGGTGTTGGTAAAACAGCAGTTGTCGAAGGTCTAGCACAAGCGATTGTGAACGGAGATGTCCCAGCTGCCATCAAGAACAAGGAAATTATTTCCATTGATATCTCAGGTCTTGAGGCTGGTACTCAATACCGTGGTAGCTTTGAAGAAAATGTTCAAAATCTAGTCAATGAAGTAAAAGAAGCAGGAAATATTATCCTCTTCTTTGATGAAATTCACCAAATTCTCGGTGCTGGTAGCACAGGTGGAGACAGTGGTTCTAAAGGGCTTGCAGATATTCTCAAACCAGCTCTCTCTCGAGGTGAGTTGACCGTTATTGGGGCAACGACTCAAGACGAATACCGTAACACCATCTTGAAAAATGCAGCTCTTGCTCGTCGTTTCAACGAAGTGAAGGTCAATGCTCCTTCAGCAGAGGATACCTTTAAAATCCTTCAAGGGATTCGTGATCTCTATCAACAACACCACAATGTCATTTTGCCAGACGAAGTCTTGAAAGCAGCAGTTGATTATTCTGTCCAATACATTCCTCAACGTAGCTTGCCAGATAAGGCTATCGACCTTGTCGATGTAACGGCTGCTCACTTGGCAGCTCAACATCCTGTAACAGATGTGCATGCTGTTGAACGTGAAATTGAGGCAGAAAAAGACAAGCAAGAAAAAGCAGTTGAGGCAGAAGACTTTGAAGCAGCTCTTAATGCCAAAACACGCATTGCAGAATTGGAGAAAAAAATCGAAAACCACACAGAAGACATGAAAGTGACTGCAAGTGTCAACGATGTGGCTGAATCTGTGGAACGAATGACAGGTATTCCAGTGTCACAAATGGGAGCATCAGACATCGAACGTTTGAAGGATATGGCTCATCGCTTGGAACACAAGGTTATCGGCCAAGATAAGGCAGTAGAAGCTGTAGCTCGTGCTATCCGTCGTAACCGAGCAGGATTTGATGAAGGCAATCGTCCAATCGGTAGCTTCCTCTTTGTAGGGCCTACTGGGGTTGGTAAGACAGAGCTTGCTAAGCAGTTGGCATTGGATATGTTTGGGACTAAGGATGCGATCATCCGTTTGGATATGTCTGAATACAGTGACCGCACAGCCGTTTCTAAGCTAATCGGTACAACAGCAGGTTATGTGGGGTATGATGATAATAGCAATACCTTGACAGAACGTGTTCGTCGCAATCCTTACTCTATCATTCTCTTGGACGAAATTGAAAAGGCTGATCCTCAAGTAATCACCCTTCTCCTCCAAGTATTGGATGACGGTCGTTTAACTGATGGTCAAGGAAATACAGTGAACTTCAAGAACACTGTCATTATCGCAACATCAAATGCTGGATTTGGCTATGAAGCCAACTTGACAGAAGATGCGGACAAACCAGAATTGATGGATCGTTTGAAACCATACTTCCGTCCAGAATTCCTCAATCGCTTTAACGCAGTTATCGAGTTCTCACACTTGAATAAGGAAGACCTTTCTAAGATTGTGGACTTGATGTTGGCGGAAGTCAACCAAACTTTGGCTAAGAAAGACATTGATTTGGAAGTTAGTCAAGCAGCTAAGGACTTTATCACAGAAGAAGGCTATGATGAAGTTATGGGTGTTCGTCCGCTCCGCCGCGTGGTTGAACAACAAATTCGTGATAAAGTAACAGACTTCCACTTGGATCATCTAGATGCCAAACATTTGGAAGCAGACATGGAAGATGGCGTTTTGGTCATTCGTGAAAAAGCCTAACTCAAGATTTTGAGAATAAAAAAGAAGGAACTAGCTAAAAGCTGGTTCCTTTTTGTGTTTAGATAACATGACGCTCAAAGGCATCATCTGAGATTCCTTGTTCCAGGATGAGTTTCGCCCATTCTTTAGCTGAAAAGAGGCTGTGGTCCTTGTAGTTTCCGCAAGATTCGATGGTTGTTCCAGGGACATCTTCCCAAGTAGTGGTTTCAGCAATTTCCTTGAGCGAATCCTTGATAACGGCCGCAATTTCAGCGCTAGTATGGCGTCCCCACATAATCATGTGGAAGCCTGTGCGGCAACCAAATGGTGAGCAGTCAATCATGCCGTCAATGCGGGTACGGATGAGTTTTGCCAAGAGGTGTTCGATAGTGTGAAGGCCAGCGGTAGGGATAGAGTCCTCATTTGGCTGTACCAAGCGAATATCAAAGTTGGAGATGACATCTCCCTTTGGCCCTGTTTCTTCCCCAATCAAGCGAACATAGGGTGCTTTAACAATAGTGTGGTCAAGTTCAAAACTTTCAACAATAACTTCTTTTGACATGGTAGTTCCTTTCAGTTTTCTTTTTTCATTATATCATAAAGGGTGCTGTTGATGGAGTTTGATAAATAACTTTTTGAGACTAGAATGATAATAAAGTCTCTATACATAAACCTCAGAATTATAAAAAAGAATGGAGTAAAGGAAAAGAAAAACTGAGTTCTTTCTAATGAAGCTAGAGCGACTTTTGAAAAGTGGATCAACTTTTTCTGAAATTTCTGTTTAATCTCTGAACTAATTCTGAACTAGATTGGGTATACTGGAGAAAATAAAGATAAAGGAGTTCAGTATGGAACATATGGTGAAAATAGAAGGCGTCTGCAAAAAGCATGGCAGCAAGCAGATTTTAGAAGATATTTCTTTTACAGCTAGAAGCGGTCGGATTACAGCTTTTCTAGGCCCAAATGGTGCAGGGAAAAGTTCGACCTTGAGGATTCTCTTGGGGTTAGATTGGGCGACAGCAGGAACTGCGACTTTTGATGGACAAACCTATCAGTCAATGATTTATCCTCTCAAAACAGTAGGTGCAGCTTTTGACGGTATTGGAGGTCTGCCAAATAGAAAGGTTTACGACCATCTGCATATTATTGCTGCAAGTAATGCTATTCCGAAGTTTCGGATTGATGAGGTATTGGATATGACTGGGATCGCTCATAAGAAAAAGGATTTCTTATCAAGCCTGTCTCTGGGGGAAGGTCAACGCTTGGGTTTGGCAGCAGCTTTGCTGGGTGATCCTCAGTTTCTTATATTAGATGAGCCGACTAATGGGCTGGATCCAAGTGGGATTAAGTGGTTTAGAAAGTTCATCCGTCAGCAGGTTGATTTAGGGAAAACGGTACTTCTATCTTCCCATATCCTATCAGAGGTGCAAATGGTGACAGATGATGTGGTCTTGATTCATCATGGGCGAATTATTGAGCAAGGACGATTGGAAGAGGTGCTGCAAGATTCAGACAGTCTAGAAGATCTCTTCTTTGATTTGACAGAGGAGGTTTAAGATGAAAGAAACGATGTCCTTATTGCATTCAGAATGGTTGAAAATCCGATCAATCAAGGCTTTCAAAGTGAGTGTGGCCCTCATGCTGCTATTGGTGCCTGTCGTATCCTGGTTGGAGGGCCGACAGTATCTGTCTATCGGCTTGGATGCTACGCCTGAGACGGTTCCTAATCTGATAAACGCCATTGATCCGCTGGAATATCTAGGTCTCAACGGGGCTTCTATGGCGGTCATGGTTTTGGTCATTTTAGCTGGAATTTTGGGAGCTATGGAATTTCAGTCTCATAGCTTGAGAACCAGTCTTTTAACCTGTAATAACCGCCTGAAGCTGCTTGTGGGGAAACTCATGACCTTTACTTGCTTTTCTCTTGCCATTAGCTTTTTATCAATTTACTTTAGTTATATGGTCATGCATTTCGCTTTAGGAAAGGAAGGGCTTGATCCGATTCTGCTCAATCAAGCAGCTTGGAGTCTGATTTTGTGGAAAACCTTATCTCTAACCTTATTGGGAATCCTTTCATTTTTGATAGGTTTATTGGCTCGGACCATGCTAGTTCCTCTGCTTTTTCTCGTACCCCAAATCTATAATTTAGGAAACTACCTAGCTGCTCACACGAGTTGGGGAGCTTATTTGCCACAGCCAGCAGGAGAGTTGTTTGCTGCAACGCCAACTTCCCAATATGCTAACAATCCCTTGCAAGGGCTGTTGATACTTGGTGCATGGTTGCTAGTCATCGGCGGCATGGCTTCTCTGCGCTTTTTGAAGACGGATTTAGGAGGGCGATACTGATGATAAAAGCTCTGCTTAGAAGTGAATGGATTAAGTTCCGTTCTTACTATCTCGCTCTTGGTGCAGCCTTGGTGGTTCTGGTAGTCGTTCCTTTTTTCCTGATGAATCTTGACTATAGTCAGACAGCAGTTGGTCAGACGAAGGCTCTGAGCGAGGTTTTGCATGCTCTCTATCTGGCGCAGCCTGTCATCGTCATCTTCACTTCTCTCTATTTTGCCCAAGAGTTTGTCAAGTCTGGGATGCGAACGAATTTTCTAACCGTATCAAATAGAAAGGCTTGGTTGGCTGGGAAATTCCTTTTTCTGGACTTGCTGCTCTTGGTTCTCTACAGTGTCATGATAGGCAGTTGTTTCCTTGTTATGCTGGCTCGTTTTGACCTAAGCTTTAGCTGGTCCTTACTAGGGAAATTTCTTTATTACAGCTCTTTTGGTCTTTTCAGCAATATTTTTCTGGCTTTTTTAACTGCCGGCCTCGCTTTGCTCTTTCAATCTTGGGTTGTGCCGGTGTCGGTGCTCTTTCCTCTCTTGATTGGTCTCAGCCGTTTATTGGCAACGTTCATCAAGGAGGCAAAGTACCTGCCCGATCTGGCTACCCTAAATCTTTTTGAGTATGAAGGGCTTCAGCAGTCAATAGATCTCTCAGGGCTGGGGATACAGCTTTTATGGTTAGCTTTGGTTTGGAGCTCTGCTATATTCTTAACCTTGAAACGAGATGTTCGCTAGAGGTATGCTATAATGGAAATCATGAGACAGTATCGTATTTTGGTGGTTGATGACGACCAGAGCATTTTGAAGCTGGTGAAAAACGTCCTAGAGCTAGATGCCTATGATGTGACGACGCTTGATCGGATAGAAGACCTAGAGCTGACGCATTTTGTCGGATATGACTTGATTCTGCTGGATGTGATGATGGAGCCTGTTAACGGTTTTGAGCTGTGTTCCTACATTCGTCCTCATCTTTCGTGTCCGATTATCTTTTTGACGGCTAAGGAGTTAGAGGCGGACAAAGTGGAAGGACTCTTTCGCGGAGCAGATGACTATATTGTCAAGCCTTTTGGAACCAAAGAATTGCTGGCGCGTGTCAGAGCTCATCTTCGGCGGGAGGAAAGACGTGAGGAGCGCTATTCTGAAATTGCTTCTTGTCAATTTTATCCAGAGCGCTATGAAGTTGCCTGTTTTGGTAAAGTCTTGAAATTTTCAGAGCGTGAGTTTAAGTTACTGCATTTACTTGCTAGCAATCCCAAGCAGACCTTCTCAGCTGAACGCCTGCATACCTTGCTTTACCCAGAAAGCTCAGAAACACAGCTTCGCTCCATCTCAGAATACGTATATCAGATTCGCCAAAAATGCAAACAAGAAGGGTTGCAAGCAATCGCAACAGTGAGAGGAGTAGGCTATAGATGGCAATTAGAACCCGAAATTTCAAAAGCCTAGTCTGGACAACCAGTTTAAAGATCGTCTTTTTTCATGTTTTGATTTTTGTGCTTATAGGTTATGAATTTACGCAAGGAAGTGATCACGTTCTTTTCACCTTGTTCTTTTGGGCAGGGAGCTTGCTGCTGATTACTTTTTATCATATTTTGAAATTGCTCCGAAAAATCGACAGGGAAATAAAAATGCTAACGAGCGAGAAGCTTCTAGAAGAAAATCAAAGCCAGTTTTTTCGGATTGAGGAAATGCTAGAAGTCTATAGCGATTTACGGAGCAGCCACCAAGAAAATGCTCGTCTTCTAGAAAAAGAGCAGCAGCATAATCAGGAGTTGATTTTACAGCTATCAGCGACATCGCACGATTTGAAAACACCCCTAACTGTGATTAAGGGGAATGCTGAGCTCTTGGAGTTGGCGCAGTTGGGCCAGCCACAGGCAGACTATGCTGCTGAGATTTTGCAGGCTAGTCACAAGATGGAAGAGTATTGTGGATCTTTGATTGATTACGCTAAGACTTTTCAGATTGATGCTAATCAGTTCATTCAGCTTTCCTTAGGGGACTTTTTGGCTTATCTACAGGATGATTGGGCACTGTTCAGCAAACAGGAAAGTCATCGTTTCTACCTCCAAGAAGATTGTGAGCTTAGTCTGATTTTGTCAATTCATTTGGACTATCTCAAGCGAGCTTTGCTCAATATTTTACTGAATGCGCTTGAACATGCAGACCAGAATCAAAAGGAAGTGAAGCTGATGGTATCAGTGCAGCAGGATCAGTTGGTTTTTGCTATCTGGAACAACGGTCCAGCATTTTCAGAGGAGATGCTGCTGGGAGCGGAACAGCTCTTTTACCAGAGTGACCAAAGCCGCAATTCAGCTAATCCCCATCATGGTATCGGCTTAGCCTTTTCTAAGCAGGTAGCTCTCTTGCATGGTGGCCGTCTGACCCTGCTCAATCCAGATCAAGGAGGAGCCTCTGTCGAGTTGACAATTTCATTAAAATAAATGAGGATGGAAGATTATAAAAACGCATAATACCAAGTGTCCAAAAGGCTTGATATTATACGTTTGATTTTTTTATTATGTAAAGATTTACTGGATTTTTCTCTCAAATTGAGTTTTTGTCCAGCCTTGTTTATTTACTTACGATACAGGCGATCGTATTGGTAGTATGGGTCAAAGGTTACGTTGATGCCTAGCTTGCGAAGGACATTCTTGTCTTCATCGGTCAAGATGATGGTTGAGTGGGCTTCGCTTCCTTTGAGGTTCCCAAGTTCTTCCATGGCACGCGCAGCATCTGGATTTTCCATAGCTGTGATGGCTAGCGCAATCAAAATTTCATTTGAGTGGAGGCGAGGATTGCGGCTACCTAGATGATCGATTTTAAGACCTTGAATTGGCTTGACGACTTCAGGCTCGATTAGTTTCACTTCCTTAGCGATATCAGCTGATTTTTTGATGGCATTGATTAAGGCGGCAGCTGTAGGACCAAAGAGTTCAGAGTTTTTACCAGTCACGACTTCCCCGCTTGGCAATTCAAGGGCTAGGGCAGGACCACCAGTTTCTTCTGCTTTTTGGCGTGCAGCAACAGCAACCTGACGGTCTGCAGGAGTGATACCGAGGTCGTTCATGAGCAGTTCAATTTTCTTGACAGCAGTTTCTCCGACTTTTTCAGCTTTAAAATCAAGTACAGTCTGATAGTAGCGACGGATGATTTCTTGTTTCGAAGCTTCGATAGCAGATTCATTATCAGTAATAGCGAAGCCAACCATGTTGACACCCATGTCTGTTGGTGAAGCGTATGGAGATTCACCGAGAATGCGTTCCAACATACGTTTTAGCACTGGGAAGATTTCGATATCACGGTTGTAATTGACAGTAGTTTCTCCGTAAGTTTGAAGATGGAAGGGGTCAATCATGTTGACATCATCAAGGTCTGCGGTTGCAGCCTCGTAGGCCAAGTTGACCGGATGATGAAGGGGAAGATTCCAAACTGGGAAGGTTTCAAACTTAGCGTAACCAGACTTGATGCCATTGAGTTGGTCATGGTACATATTGGACATACAAGTGGCCAATTTTCCAGAACCAGGTCCAGGAGCGGTTACGACAATCAAGTTGCGACTGGTTTTGATGTAGTCGTTTTTCCCCATACCTTCTGGAGAAATGATGTGGTCCATATCCGTCGGATATCCTTTGATTGGATAATGAAGATAAGAATCAATTCCGTTTTTATCTAACTGGTTGCGGAAGGCATCTGCAGCTGGTTGGCCAGCGTATTGTGTGATGACAACCGAACCAACAAAAATTCCCAGCTCATTGAATTTGTCAATCAAACGGAGAACTTCTTGGTCATAAGAAATGCCCAGGTCGCCACGCGCTTTAGAATGCTCGATGTTGCTTGCGTTAATGGCGATCACAACCTCAACCTGCTCTTTCAATTCTTGCAAGAGCTTGATTTTGTTGTCAGGCTCATAACCAGGAAGAACGCGAGCAGCGTGGAAATCTTCTAACATTTTGCCACCAAACTCCAAATAGAGTTTGCCGTCAAATTGGTTAATGCGCTCCAAAATGTGGTCGCGCTGTAGATTCAGATATTGTTCAGAACTAAAAGCTTGTTTTTTCATTTTTTTACCTCTGACCTCTATTATAATAAAAAAATGGGAGTTAGGAAACTACGGAGCTAAAAAAGAAATCAAAAAGATTAGGCAAACGCTTGCACTAAGTTTAAAAAAGCGCTATCATAGACTATAGATTATTAAAATAATGAGGTAAACAGATGCAAGAAAAATGGTGGCACAATGCCGTAGTCTATCAAGTCTATCCAAAGAGTTTCATGGACAGTAACGGAGATGGGATTGGTGATTTGCCAGGAATTACTAGTAAGTTAGACTACCTAGCTAAGTTAGGAATTACAGCGATTTGGCTTTCTCCCGTTTATGACAGTCCTATGGATGATAATGGCTATGATATTGCTGATTATCAAGCGATTGCAGCTATTTTTGGGACTATGGAGGATATGGACCAACTCATCGCAGAAGCTAAGAAGCGCGATATTCGAATTATCATGGACTTGGTGGTCAATCATACCTCGGATGAGCATGCTTGGTTTGTCGAGGCCTGTGAAAATCCTGATAGCCCCGAGCGTGACTACTATATCTGGCGGGATGAGCCCAACGATTTGGATTCCATCTTTAGTGGATCTGCTTGGGAATACGATGAAAAGTCAGGTCAATACTATCTCCATTTTTTCAGTAAGAAACAGCCTGATCTCAACTGGGAGAACGAAAAACTTCGCCAGAAAATTTACGAGATGATGAACTTCTGGATTGATAAAGGTATTGGTGGTTTCCGTATGGATGTCATTGATATGATTGGCAAGATTCCTGATGAGAAAGTAGTTAATAATGGTCCTATGCTCCACCCCTATCTCAAGGAGATGAACCAAGCCACCTTTGGAGACAAGAATCTCCTGACAGTAGGAGAGACCTGGGGAGCAACGCCAGAGATTGCTAAGCTTTACTCGGATCCAAAGGGACAAGAATTGTCAATGGTCTTCCAGTTTGAACACATCTGTCTTCAATATCAGGAAGGGCAACCTAAGTGGCACTACCAAAAAGAGTTAAATGTAGGGAAATTAAAAGAGATTTTTAACAAATGGCAGACAGAGTTGGGAGTTGAAGACGGCTGGAATTCCCTCTTTTGGAACAACCATGACCTTCCTCGCATCGTCTCTATCTGGGGAAATGACCAAGAATACCGTGAAAAATCCGCCCAAGCCTTTGCAATCTTGCTTCATCTCATGAGAGGGACTCCTTATATCTACCAGGGTGAGGAGATTGGGATGACCAACTATCCGTTTGAAACCCTGGATCAAGTAGAAGATATTGAATCCCTCAACTATGCGCGTGAAGCTCTTGAAAAAGGCGTTCCGATAGAAGAAATCATGGATAGTATCCGTGTCATCGGTCGTGACAATGCCCGTACTCCAATGCAATGGGATGAGAGTAAAAACGCTGGCTTCTCAACAGGTCAACCGTGGTTGGCAGTTAATCCAAACTACGAAGAAATCAACGTTCAAGAAGCACTGGCAAATCCAGATTCTATTTTCTATATTTATCAAAAACTCGTTCAAATCCGCAAGGAAAACAGTTGGCTGATTCGCGCTGACTTTGAATTGCTTGATACGGTTGATAAGGTCTTTGCCTATATTCGTAAAGATAGAGACCGTCGTTTCTTAGTTGTGGCTAACTTGTCCAATGAAAAACAAAACTTTTCAGTAGAAGGAAGAGTTAAGTCAATCTTGATTGAAAACACTACTGCTAAAGAAGCAGTTGAAAAACAAACCTTGGCTCCATGGGATGCTTTCTGTGTGGAACTAACGGATTAAAATAAGTGAACCTCAAGTCTTTGATGCTTGAGGTTCTTTTACTAAAAAAATATGTAGAAAAGTCTTTAAAAATATTTGTTAGAATTTTCTAAAAAATCTGTCGAAAGCCCTTGCTTTTATGAAAAAATAGGGTATAATGGTGAAAACACTATCTTTAAGGAGATTACTTATGAGATCGAAAAAGTGGCTCTTAGGAGCAGGTGCCGTCCTGAGCACAGCCCTTCTTTTAACTGCTTGTGGGCAAAGTGAAAAGAAGGCTGATGCACCCAAGACATTCTCTTATGTCTATGCTATGGATCCATCATCTTTGGACTATAGTGTGACGAGCAAGAGTTCAACTTCTGACGTTATAGCGAACGTCGTCGATGGCCTTTTGGAAAATGATAAGTATGGAAATTTAATTCCATCGCTTGCAGAAGACTGGTCCGTTTCTAAAGATGGCTTGACCTATACCTACAAACTTCGTAAGGGTGTAAAATGGTATACTTCTGAGGGAGAAGAGTACGCTGAAGTCAAGGCTCAGGATTTTGTTACTGGTCTAAAACACGCAGCTGATGGGAAATCAGATGGTCTTACTTTGATTCAAGATTCTATCAAAGGATTAGCTGCCTACATCAGTGGAGAAAGCAATGACTTTTCTACAGTAGGAGTCAAGGCTGTTGACGATTACACGGTAGAATATACGCTCAACAAGCCAGAAAGTTTCTGGAACTCTAAAGTCACAACTGCGACCATGCTTCCAGTAAATGAAGAGTTTTTGAATTCTAAAGGGGGCGACTACGGTGCGCCAACTCCATCAAGCATCCTTTATAACGGTCCTTATTTCTTGAAATCATTGACTTCAAAATCAGCCATTGAATATGAAAAGAATCCAAATTACTGGGATAAGGACAATGTTAAGATTGACAATGTCAAATTAACTTTCTACGATGGATCTGACCAAGAATCTTTGATTCGTAGCTTTACACAAGGTGCCTATACAACAGCTCGTCTCTTCCCAACAAGCTCAAACTTTGAGTCAACTAAAAAAGAGTATGGCGATAAGATTGTTTACAGTCCACAAGAAGCGACAAGCTACTATCTTACTGTTAACGTAAACCGTCAATCTTACAATAAAACAGCCAAAACAGACGAAACTCAAAAAACATCAACGAAAGAAGCTCTTCTCAACAAGAACTTCCGCCAGGCGCTGAACTTTGCTCTTGACCGTCATTCTTATACTGCTCAGTTGAATGGTGAAGAAGGTGCAGACAAGATTATCCGTAACAGCCTAGTGCCTCATGACTACGTTCAAGTGGGCGAAAAAACCTTTGGAGAGTTGGCGCAGGCAGAGCTCGTTTCATATGGAGACCAGTGGAAAGATGTAGCCCTTACAGATGGCAAGGATACGATTTACAGCCCTGAAAAAGCCAAGGCAGCCTTTGCTAAAGCTAAGGAAGAATTGCAGGGCAAGGGGGTTACTTTCCCAATCCATTTAGATATCCCGGTTGAACAAACAGATGTAATCGCGGTTCAACAAACTAACTCACTCAAGCAGTCTATCGAATCATCACTTGGTACTGAAAATGTCATTGTCGATGTTCTTCAAATGACCGATAATGAAAAAATGAGCATTACGTCTCAAGCCAAAGTTCCATCCCAAAAAGACTATGACTTGAACGGAACTGGTTGGGGACCAGACTATCAAGACCCAGCTACCTACCTCAATATTCTTGATGCCAAGAAGGGTTCTGCCCTTAAACACTTGGGGATTACTCGCGGAAAAGATCCAGAAGTGATGGCTCAAGTCGGTCTAGACGAATATAAGAAACTCTTGGATGATGCCGCAGCTGAAACAAGCGACCTCAATAAGCGTTACGAAAAATATGCTAAAGCTCAAGCTTGGGTATCGGATAGTTCACTTTTAATCCCAGTTGCTTCTTCAGGTGGTTCTCCAACTGTTAGCCGTACTGTACCATTCACAAAAGCATACTCTCAAGTCGGAATCAAGGGAGACCCATTTGTGTTCAAAGGTTTGGAGTTGCAAAATGACGTTGTGACTGCAAAAGAATACGAAGAAGCCTTCAAGAAATGGCAACAAGAAAAAATCAAGACAAATGCCAAATACCAAAAAGAACTTGAAAAACACGTCAAGTAATCTATAAATAGAAAAGGAAGTTGCAGGAAACTGTGCTTCCTTTTTTGTTTTAGACACCAGTTGTCATAAAGGCAGTAACTTTACATTTTTGAATAAATTTGATAAAATATGGTTATGTTATAAAAACTGACATAAAGGAGTGAATGATGATCAAACTGAAAAAAAGACTAATCGGGACAGGTCTTGTCTTAGCGACAGGGATTTTGCTCTCTGCATGTGGACAGTTCAACACAAATACTAGCACTTATTCATCAACATTTAGTGCGAATCCAACAACTTTTAACTATCTTCTAGATTATTATGCAGATAACACTGCCGTTATTACCAATCTCGTAGATGGTTTGTTAGAAAATGACAGCTATGGGAACCTCGTACCTGCTCTTGCGGAGGATTGGTCTGTTTCATCAGATGGTTTGACCTATACCTACAAGCTTAGAAAAGATGCCAAGTGGTATACAGCTGATGGTGAGGAATATTCTTCAGTTAAAGCTCAGGATTTTGTCACTGGGATCAAATATGCCGCGGACAACAAGGGGCAAGCCATGGATCTGATCCAAAATTCAATCAAGGGATTGAATGACTATGTGACGGGTGTGACCAATGACTTTTCAACTGTCGGTGTCAAAGCCTTGGATGATTACACAGTCGAGTACACTTTGACTCGACCAGAACCGTACTGGAATTCAAAGACAACCAATAGTATCCTTTTCCCAGTCAACGAAGAGTTCTTGAAATCAAAGGATAAAGATTTTGGTACCTTGACACCAGACAGCATCCTTTATAACGGTCCATATCTGTTAAAAGATTTCACATCAAAATCTTCGATCGAATATGTGAAGAATCCACACTATTATGACCATGATAAAGTGACCATTGAAAAAGTTAAGTTAGCCTACTTTGATGGGTCCGATCAGGAGATGACCATTCGAAACTTTGAAAATGGCGCCTACTCAATTGCGGGAGTCTATCCAAATAGTTCGAACTATGCCAAGACAAAAGAAAAATACCAAGACAATATCGTTTATAGCCTACAAGACAAGACATCTTGGTACTTTAACTTTAACGTCAACCGCAAAACCTATAATCATACCGCTAAAACAACGGATGAACAAAAGAAATCAGCTCAAACAGCTATCTTAAATAAAAATTTCCGTCAGGCTATCAACTTTGGTATTGATCGAACAGCCTACTCTGCTCAATCTAACGGTGAAGAAGCAGCAAGCAAGACCCTCCGTAATACTCTAGTTCCTCCAACATTTGTCCAGGTGGGAGATAAGACCTTTGGAGAAGTAACAGCTTCTAAGCTTGTGAACTACGGGACTGAGTGGGCAGGTATCAATTTGGCGGATGCTCAAGATGCTTACTTCAACAAGGAAAAGGCCCAAGCAAAATTTGCAGAAGCTAAAAAGGAATTGGAAGCCCAAGGCGTGGCTTTCCCAATCCATTTGGATGTCCCTGTTGATCAGACGAATAAAAATGCGGTTTCTGGTATGAACTCGATTAAACAAACCCTTGAAACAGTACTAGGTTCTGACAATATCGTCATTGATGTTCAACAGCTTTCTACGGATGACTTTGGAAATGTTGCCTTCCTAGCACCAAATCCAGCAGCTCGTGACTACGACCTAAACTTTGATGGTTGGGTTGGTGATTACCAGGATCCATCAACTTATCTAGACCCCTTCAATGCTGAAACTGGCTTCTATCTCAAAATTTTTGGTCTTGATGCCAAGGAAGACCAAGAGCTCATTAAGAGTCTAGGGTTAGATACCTATACACAACTCCTGAAAGAAGCAGATGCCGAGAACAAAGATGTCGCTAAGCGTTATGAAAAATACGCTGAAGCTCAAGCTTGGATGATTGACAATTCTCTAGTCATGTCTGCTATGTCAAATGGTGGTACAGCCTCTGTAACTAAAGTAACTCCGTTTACACGTGCCTACTCCCTAGTAGGTATCAAGGGTGACGGAAATAATTACAAGTACATGAGATTGCAAAAAGACCCTGTTACCAAGAAACAATTTGATGAAGCCAAGGCTAAGTGGGAAGCAGAAAGTAAAAAGGCTATCGAAAAGAGCCAGAAAGAGTTTGAAAATCATATCAAATAAAAACAGAAATGGGGCCCCATAATAAGGGGCCTTGTTTTTGTTTTATCAAGGATTCCGTTAATAGAAGTCATAAATTCAAAATATAGCTAAGAAAAAATGAATGAAAACGCTGATATTAGCAGGAATGGATGGAATTTCTTTCATGATTGTGATATAATAATTATAATTATTAACGTGTATAGGGGATTACCATGAGTAGACGTTCAAAGAGAAATCGTTCAGGAAATGTGAAGCGAAGTATTAACATAGCCTTATTAGCCATTTATTTATTATTGAGTGGCTCTTTGTTGTTCTTAATTTTTAGACATAATATCCTAGCCTTTAGGCATCTCAATATCTTAGCTACTGTTCTAGTTTTACTATCTGCTATCGTAGCTCTACTTTTGATAGTATATAAGAAAGCTGAAAAGTTCACGATTTTCTTTTTGGTACTTGCGGTGTTGACTAGTTCGGTTTCGCTATTTGCTCTGCACCAATTTGTGGGCTTGACTAATCACATCAATGCGACATCAAACTACTCAGAGTATTCGATGAGTGTTGTGGTTTTAAAAGATAGTGAAATTAACAACGTTACCCAGTTGGATAGTGTGACAGGTCCGACTGAAACGGATAATGACAATATCCAAAAATTGATAGCGGATATTAAGACGACTCAGAGCAAAGACTTGGCGGTTGAACAAAGTGCATCTTACCTAGCAGCCTATAAGAGCTTGATTTCAGGTGATGCGAAAGCGATTGTCTTGAACAGCGTCTTTGAAAATATCATTGAAGCAGAGTATCCAGATTATGCTTTGAAGATTAAGAAAATCTATACGAAAAAACTAACCAAGGATGTTGCGGCACCAAAGGTATCTAAGAATCAATCCTTTAATATTTATATCAGTGGTATTGATACCTACGGACCTATCAGTTCCGTTTCACGTTCAGATGTCAACATCTTGATGACTGTAAATCGAGATACTAAGAAAATCCTTCTCACTACAACACCTCGAGATTCCTATGTTCCGATTGCGGACGGAGGAAATAATCAAAAGGATAAATTGACTCACGCAGGGATTTATGGAGTGGACTCATCGATTCATACCTTGGAAAACCTATATGGAGTTGATATTAACTACTATGTTCGTTTGAATTTTACCTCTTTCTTGAAATTGATTGACCTTCTAGGTGGTGTGGATGTTTATAATGACCAAGATTTCACTTCTTTGCATGGGCAGTACCATTTTCCTGTTGGGAATGTCCATCTAGACTCTGAAAAAGCCCTTGGTTTTGTCCGCGAACGCTACTCTCTAGCGGATGGAGACCGCGACCGCGGTCGGAACCAGCAAAAAGTCATTGTTGCCATCATTCAGAAGTTAACATCAACGGATGCTTTAAAGAATTATGACAATATTATTCAAGGATTGCAAGATTCTCTTCAAACCAATATGCCTTTGGAAACCATGATGGACTTGGTTAATACCCAGTTGGATAGTGGTGGTCAGTATAAGGTCAATTCCCAAGACTTAAAAGGAACTGGTAGAACGGATCTTCCATCCTACGCTATGCCAGATAGCAACCTCTATATGATGGAAATTGATGAAAGCAGCTTGGCCGCAGTCAAGGCAGCTATCAAAGATGTGATGGAGGGCAAGTAGCATGATAGACATCCATTCACACATTGTTTTTGATGTGGATGATGGTCCAAAGTCGATAGAGGAGAGTAAAAACCTTTTAAGAGAAGCCTATAGTCAAGGGGTTAGGACCATTGTTTCCACGTCTCATCGTCGGAAAGGGATGTTTGAGACACCAGAAGAGAAGATAGCAACTAACTTTTTGAAAGTTCGCGAAATGGCCAAGGAGGTGGCAGATGATCTTGTCATCGCCTATGGCGCAGAAATATACTATACGCCAGATGTTGTCGAAAAATTGGAAAAGAAATTGATTCCAACCCTCAATGATAGTCACTATGCTTTGATTGAGTTTAGCATGAATACACCCTATCGAGATATACATAAAGGACTGAGCGATATTCTCATGTTGGGGATCACACCAGTTATTGCCCATATTGAGCGCTATGATGCTCTAGAAAATAATGAAAAGCGAGTTCAGGAACTGATTGATATGGGGTGCTATACCCAGGTCAATAGTTCTCATGTTTTGAAACCAAAACTCTTTGGAGAAACCTACAAATTCATGAAAAAGAGAGCTCAGTATTTCTTGGAACGTGATCTAGTTCACGTCATCGCTAGTGATATGCATAACTTGGATCGCAGACCACCTCATATGGAAGAAGCCTATGATATCATTGCTAAAAAGTATGGTGAAGATAAGGCGAAGGAACTCTTCAAAGATAACCCACGAAAAATAATAATGGATCAATTGATTTAGGAGAAACAATGAAAGAACAAAATATGATGGAAATTGATGTATTTCAATTACTTAAAATCCTTTGGAAACGGAAAGTTCTAATTGCACTGGTAGCAATCGTAACTGGGGTAGTAGCCTTTGCCTACAGTAGCTTTATCGTAAAACCTGAATATACTAGTACGACACGTATCTATGTAGTTAATCGTAATCAGGGAGATAAGCCTGGATTGACAAACCAAGATTTGCAAGCAGGATCTTACTTGGTTAAAGACTATCGCGAAATTATTCTATCACAAGACGTTTTGGAGAAGGTCGCAACGGATTTGAAACTGGATCTTCCTTCAAAAGGTTTGGCTAGTAAAATCAAGGTGACCGTACCGGCTGATACACGTATCGTATCGATCTCTGTTACAGATCGTGCGCCTGAAGAAGCAAGTCGCATCGCCAACTCATTGAGAGAGGTTGCAGCTCAAAAGATTATAAGTGTTACACGGGTTTCGGATGTGACGACACTTGAAGAGGCTCGCCCAGCAACCTCACCATCTTCACCAAACATTCGTCGTAATACCATGATTGGATTTCTCGCTGGAGCGGTTGTGATGATTGTCGCGGTTCTCCTTATTGAACTCCTAGATACACGTGTTAAACGACCAGAAGACGTTGAAGATGTTATGCAAATTGCATTATTGGGAGTTGTTCCAAATTTGGATAAATTAAAATAGGAGAGAAAAATGCCAACGTTAGAAATTGCACAAAAAAAATTAGATTTGGCAAGAAAAGCAGAGGAGTATTACAATGCGCTTCGTACCAATATACAATTGAGTGGAAATAACTTAAAAGTTATTTCAATTACATCAGTAAAACCAGGGGAAGGAAAGTCAACTACTTCTACCAATATTGCTTGGGCCTTTGCGCGTGCTGGATATAAGACGCTTTTAATTGATGCCGATATTCGTAATTCTGTCATGTCAGGTGTTTTTAAATCACGTGAAAAGATTACAGGTCTAACAGAATTCTTATCTGGGACAACAGATTTATCACAAGGGTTATGTGATACGAATGTTGAAAACTTGTTTGTCATTCAAGCTGGTTCTGTTTCTCCAAATCCAACAGCTTTGTTGCAAAGTGAGAATTTTAAGACTATGCTTGACACTTTGCGCAAGTACTTCGATTATATCATTGTGGACACCGCTCCTATCGGGGTTGTGATCGATGCGGCTATCATCACTCAGAAATGTGATGCTTCGATTTTGGTGACTGCAGCTGGTGAAACAAATCGACGTGATATCCAAAAAGCCAAAGAACAATTGGAACAAACAAGTAAACCATTCTTAGGGATTGTATTAAATAAATTGAATACCTCGGTTGAAAAATATGGATCATATGGAGCTTATGGCTCTTACGGGAAAAAATAAGAGATAGCTTAGGGAAGATATTATGGAAGAAAAAGGATTGAAGATTACTTTGGCGGTAATCCAGAGTTTTCTTGTCATTATATTAGCTTATTTACTTAGTTTTGTAAGAGAAACAGAGATTGTGAACACCTCTGTTATCATCTTGTTCATTCTGCATTTTGTTGTTTTTAGCATTAGTGATTATGAGCGCGATTTTTTTAAAAGGGGTTATTTGGCTGAGTTTATCAGCACTACAAAATATATCGTTTTCTTTGCTTTAGCTATCAGTATTTCAAACTTCTTTTTAGAAGATCGTTTTAGTATCTCTAGACGAGGCATGATTTATTTTTTGACAATACATTCTATTTTGTTGTATTTGTTGAATCTGTGCATTAAACGCTATAGGAAACGTATCTTTCCAAATTTCAAGGGGAGTAAAAAGATATTCTTGATAACAGCTACTTCCAGAGTTGAGAAAGTTGTAGATAGACTGATAGAGTCGGGAGATATTTTTTGGGAATTGGTGGCGGTCAGTGTTTTGGATCAGCCTAATTTTCAGCATGCATCCGTAACCGTTGTACCTGCAGAGAACATCTTAGACTTTGCTACCCATGAAGTTGTTGATGAAGTTTTTATCAATTTACCAAGTGAAAAGTACGACATCGGGGAGTTCATCTCTCTTTTTGAAACAATGGGAATTGACGTGACAGTCAACCTGAATGCTTTCAATAACTATCTAGGTAGCGATAAAAAGATTCGCGGAATGGCAGGCTTGAATGTCATTACGTTTTCTACAAAATTTTATAAGACAAGCCATGTCATTGCTAAACGTTTCATTGATATCATAGGTTCGATTATCGGACTACTTATTTGTGGATTGGTGAGTATTGTTTTGGTTCCGGTGATTCGAAAAGATGGCGGACCCGCTATTTTTTCTCAAACTCGTATCGGAAAAAATGGTCGACATTTCACTTTTTATAAATTTAGATCTATGTGCGTGGATGCTGAGAAAAAGAAACAAGAGCTCCTTGCACAAAATACCATGCAAGGTGGTATGTTTAAAGTCGATGATGATCCTCGTATAACAAAGATAGGGAGATTTATCCGTAAGACCAGTCTAGATGAGCTCCCTCAGTTTTGGAATGTTTTAATGGGAGATATGAGTTTGGTTGGAACACGTCCCCCAACAGTTGATGAGTATGAAAAATATACTCCTGAACAGAAACGTCGTCTTAGTTTTAAGCCAGGAATTACTGGCCTATGGCAGGTGAGTGGACGTAGTAAAATCACGGACTTTGATGATGTTGTCAAGCTGGACGTTGCCTACATTGATGATTGGACCATCTGGAAAGATATTGAAATATTGTTAAAGACCGTCAAAGTGGTATTTATGAGAGAAGGGGCGAAGTAAGAAATGAAAAAAGTCATAACATATGGAACATTTGATTTGTTGCACTATGGTCATATTAATCTTCTTAAAAGGGCTAAATCGTTAGGCGATTATTTAATTGTTGTGATTTCAACTGATGAATTCAACTGGAATGAAAAACAAAAAAAATGTTATTTTACATATGAACAAAGAAAAACACTCGTAGAGGCTGTTAGGTATGTTGATTTAGTAATACCCGAAGAATCCTGGGAACAAAAAGTTACAGATGTCCATGAATATCACATAGATACCTTTGTTATGGGAGATGATTGGAAGGGGAAATTTGATTTTTTAGAGAAGGAAGGAGTTGAAGTGGTCTATTTACCACGGACTCCTGAAATCAGTACAACTGAAATCAAGAATTCATTGGCAACTAGAGAATATTAAAAACGGAGTTTGAGATAACTATATGACAGATGAATTAGAACAGTTACATAACTTAGAACTTTTGTTAGCTTCAGAAGTGTTAAAAATATGTGAAAAATATAATTTAAAAATCGTGATGCTAGCAGGAACTTTTCTAGGAGCTATACGCCATAATGGATTCATCCCGTGGGACGATGATATGGATTTTGGCATGCCAAGAGAGGATTTTGAAAGATTTAAAGAATTATGTGTTTCGGATTTGGATAGGGAAAAATATTTTCTACAGACAGATCAAACAGATTTGAATTATCCATTTAATTTTGTGAAACTACGTCTCAATAATACACATGTTTCTGAGGAATTTTCTTTAGATGCAAATGTTCATGATGGAATTTATATTGATATTTTTCCGATTGATGATATCTGTCCTAAGCCTTTTAGACGATTCATTCAACTTAAAGGATTTTGGTTATTCCGAAATCTATTATGGATAAAATGTGGATATGGGGACAACGATAGAAAAAAACGATTAGTGTATAAGCTAGCTAAGCTTGTCACACATGTGTTCTCAATACCCTTTTTGAAAAAGATGAAGGAAAAGTGTATATTACTAGGACAGAGTACCAATGCTGATAATGTAGTGGTTAGTGATGGTAGTTATGGAATAAAGAAAGAAACTTTTCCAAAAGTGTGGTTAGACGAAGTTGAAAGTTATTCCTTTGAGGATATAAAATTATGGGGAATGAAGAATTATAGAGCATACTTAAAACATATGTATGGTGACTATATGCAGCTTCCACCTGAGAACCAACGAAATCATCACAAACGAATTAAAATTGATTTTGGCCCATACGTAGAAAAATAGGAGAATTCATAACTTTGGCTAAAAAAGAGATAAAACTTTGTCTAGTGGGATCTAGCGGTGGACATTTAAATCATCTCTATCTATTGAAACCATTTTGGCAGGATAAAGATAGACTATGGGTTACTTTTGATAAAGAAGATGCTCGAAGTATTTTATCAAATGAAAAATGTCATTATTGCTATTATCCGACTAATCGTAATATAAAAAATCTAATAAAAAATACATTTCTTGCTTTAAGAATATTATATAAAGAAAGGCCAGATGTTATCATTTCATCCGGGGCAGCGGTTGCAATACCGTTCTTTTATTTAGGTAAAATCTTTGGTGCTAAAACTGTTTATATAGAAGTATTTGATCGTGTAGACGCTCCGACAATGACTGGCAAAATAGTATACCCTGTTACAGATAGATTCATTGTCCAATGGGAAGAAATGAAAAAAATCTATCCCAAGGCAATCAATTTGGGAGGAATTTTCTAATGATTTTTGTAACTGTCGGTACGCATGAGCAACAATTTAATAGACTAATAAAAGAGATTGATGAATTGAAAGAAGAGGGCGTCATTACGTCGGATGTATTTATCCAAGTTGGTTTTTCAGACTATCAACCTCGATTTTGCAGATGGGAACGTTTTCTTTCATATGATGAGATGAATAACCTAATGGAAAAAGCGGATATAGTTATTACTCATGGTGGTCCTGCTACATTTATGAATGTTATTGCTAAGGGGAAAAGACCAGTAGTTGTTCCGAGAAGAAAAAAATTTGGAGAACATGTGAATGACCATCAGTTAGATTTTTGTAATAGGATTGTTCAGGAGGGATATGATTTAGTAGTCATAGAGGATATTAAAAAAATCCAAGAATACCTGAATCCATCTAGTAGTATTGCCGTTAAATCTAATAATGAATGCTTTGTACAACATTTTTCAAATTTGATTGCAGAATTAGTTGAGTAAAAATGACGAAGAGCATAGAAGGAGACACTTGATGAAAATTTTGCATATTCCAACAGGAGGTTTGTTTTCTGATGGGATTGGAACATTTATATATTCATACCTCGAATACATGGACTTGAGTGAAATTGAAGTGACGATTCTAGCTACTAATAAACCGTTGTTAGAAGATAAATTAAAATTTCAAGTATTAGGTGTTCAGATTGTAGAAATTGAAAGAAAGAAATCCTCAATACTGGCATATATGAGAGAATTCCTTGAACTCTTAAAAGTAGGAAAATACGATGTTGTACATGTCCACGGGAGTAGTGCTCTTATGTCAATTGAATTGTTTATAGCAAAAATTATGGGAGTTCCTGTAAGAATAGCGCATAGTCATAATACAACGTGTAATCATATTCTACTAGACAGAATGTTACGTCCTTTTTTTTACACTTTATATACTCAATCTTGGGCGTGTGGTGAAAAGGCAGGAGAATGGCTTTTTAAGGATAAACGATTTAAAGTTATACATAATGCCAGGGATGTAGAAAAATATAGTTTTAATCCTCATCTTCGCCGAGTATTTCGGACAACACATTCATTAAAAGAAAATACACTTGCATTAGGACATGTAGGCAGATTCAATATTCAAAAAAATCATACATTTCTTCTGGATTTAATGGATGAAATGAAATGTAAGCAGAAGGATGTAAAATTGTTTTTGGTCGGTGAAGGAGAAAAAGTAGAGGATGTTAAGAGATGTGTAAAAGAACGAAAATTGGAAAATTCAATTGTTTTTTTGAATCGGTATTCGGATATGCAATCGTTTATCTCTGCTATGGATATAATGCTATTACCGAGTTTATACGAGGGGTTGCCTTTAGTTGCTATTGAGTGGCAAATTAATGGAATTCAATCTATTCTTTCAACGACAATTTCTGATGAGTGCATCTTCACAAATAGTATCCAACAATTACCAATTGACAACGTAAGTACTTGGATAAAAGCTATTGAAGATTTTTCATATATAAACAGATTGGAAAAATCTAGAGAAAATATTGACCTAGCTCAAAAATCAAACTATGATATCAGAATTGAGGCTAAAAAATTAGAGAATGAGTATAAAAAGTTGATTGGGGAGTAAGAATACAATGAATATATCAATTGTATTATCAACATTTAATGGTGATGAATATATTGTTGAACAGTTAGATACTCTAAGAAATCAAACCCGCCTTGCTGAGGAAGTCTTGATTAGTGATGATGCATCTACAGATGATACTGTTCAAATAATTGAAGATTATATTGCTAAATATAAGTTGGATAATTGGTCTATAAAAAAAAATAAAGAAAATCAAGGATGGAAGAATAATTTTGCCATGTTATTAGAGGAGGCGAAAGGAGATATCGTTTTTCTTTGTGATCAAGATGATATTTGGCATTTAGATAAAATTCAAAAAATGTCTAAGATTATGGAGAATAATGATAAGATTTTGTTGTTAGCCTCTAATTACACACCTTTTTATGTTGGTGATGGTGTCAAGATTAAATTGGATAAAAGTGATTTGGATAATAGTGAGGCAGTGTATCAACCAAATTTTTTAGATAACTTCTTTCATATTAGAAGGCCAGGGTGTGTTTATGCGGTGAACAAAAAGATTATTCCATATTTTTTAGAAATCCGAAGTAACGAAGATGCACATGATGCCTTGTTATGGAGGCTAGCTTCGCTTCTTAATGGGTTATACATTTACTCCTACTCTACTATCGATTTTAGAAGACACGATAGCAACGCGACTGGTAGCAGAGAAAGAAGTTTCCTAAGGAGAAAAGAGCAGGTTATTTATTATGATGATTTGCTTCAGAGATTAGATAAATTTAGTAAACAACATGATTTATCACTTTCAAATGAACAAATTAGTGTTTTGAACGACTACATTCTATGGGGAAAAAATCGAAGAGAATTATTTATGAAAAAGAATGTATTTATATTTTTTAAATTATTTAAATATCATAAGTTGTATTGGTCGTTCAGGTCATATATTACTGATTTTATAGTGTTATATATGAAGGAGTAATTCTAGTAATGTTAAAGAGTATTAGTGAAAGAAAAGGGGGGATTCAAAGTGAGTCCATCAAGAGTTAAAACTGATGTAAAATTGAATGAGTTTCTTTTTGGATTAGCTTTTTATCCTTGGCTAATAGCATGGCTGTTTACTTCGACCTTTTATAAAGATTTTATACATCCCTATGGAATAATAAAAATTTGGGAGTATGTGGGGTTGTTTTTTCTGTTACTTAAATTTATGTTAGGTAAATCTAAGATAAAATCGATAATCATTACTCCAATTATACTTCTTATAGGTTTTATTGTAAGTTATGATAATGGTAACGCCTCCTTTGTAGCATATACTTTGACTCTTATATATTCTTCAAGGGATATTAATTTTCGTAATTTGGTAAGGAATACAATGTTTTGCCAGATTGGAGTTGTAGGAACTGTTGTAGTAAGCTCTTTACTTGGTATTATTCCAAACGAGCTAACCTTAACATATTCAGGAGGTGTGATCCGCTCACGGTATGGGCTAGGTTTTAATTACACATCATTTACTCCGAATTATTTCCTGAGTATATTGCTGGAATATGTGTATTTAAAAGGTGAAAAATATTGGACAATAAAAGAGCTTTTTATTTGTGTACTATTAAATATAGTTATTTATAAATACACAGATACCCGTCTTACTTTTATTATGGTATTTATCCTTCTTTTGATATCGTTTTCGAGAAGATTTATATCAATCAATATGAATTTTAAATTTCTGAAATATTTACTTACTCTTATTTATCCAATTATGGCGTATATGACTTATTGGCTGACAGCAAAATTTGATAGTAGAAATAGTTTATTATCTTTAATAAATAACTTATTGAGTCAAAGGTTGAGATTTGGTCAAGAAGGTTTAAGGAGGTACCCTCTAAGATTATTTGGAACTCATGTTCAATGGGATACTTCGGCAAATTCTTATTTTTATGTAGATTCGTCGTACATCAATATACTTATAAGCTATGGAACAATAATTTTTTTCCTTATGTTAATAAGCTATTCAATTATAATGAGAAAAGTTATAATTAATCAAAATAAAACTTTATTGATTGTGTTAATTTTTTGGTCAGTAAGAGCTTGTATTGACCCACAATTATTTTTATTGTGGTTTAATCCATTTTTGTTTTTAATTGCGAGAACGTTTTTAGATGAAAGAGAGGGAATTGGAGATGATATCACTTATATGCGTATCGAATAATTACGATAAGTTAAATACAATTCTTAAATCATCTTTATCTAGACAAAAAGATGTTAAATATGAACTTATTATAGTGGATTCCAATAAATATGGATTTAATTCTGCTGCTGAGGCTTTGAATTTTGGAGGCAAACAAGCAAAAGGTGATTATCTATTTTTTGTTCATCAAGATATTAGTTTTCAAGATGACTTTGAGTTAGCAAAACTAGAATCTTATTGTAGAAATTTCATATTTGGAGTAGCAGGAGTAGCAGGGGTAAAGAATATTGAGGGAAAGGTCGTCAGTTTTTCAAATATTTTTCATGGGGACCCGAAAACAAAAGCGGCTAGTAAATCTATAAGTACCCCTGTTGAAGTTGATGCAATTGATGAGTGTTTGATTATTATTCCGAAAAAAGTTTTTAGTACGAATCAATTTAGTATAATCGGTCCTACCTGGCATTTATATGGAACAGACTATGCATTACAGATGAAGTTAATCAATTCGCCAGTATTAGTTTTTCCAAGTGAGTTATGGCATGTGTCAGATGGGAAATCTTTAAACCTTAATTATTTTGATGCGATACAATGGTTATTGAAAAAATACTCTAAAAATTATTCAGTAATATACACTTTTTTTGGAGTTTGGCCCAGTAATCCTGTTCTATTAAAATTTAAATGTCTTTATAGGAAATTAAGGTTTTATATTAAGGGAGTGTAATGGAAGTGAAGCTATACGTCGCAACACATAAATCTTATAATCAAGTTCAAGACCAGGACCTATATATCCCTATATTGGTGGGCGCGAATAAGAATATTGGAGAAAAGAATTATTTAAGAGATAATCAGGGAGATGATAATATTTCTGATAGAAACTTTACATTTTGTGAATTAACAGGATTGTATTGGATTTGGAAAAATTCTAAAGATGATATTGTTGGTTTATGCCATTATAGACGTTATTTTGGGAAAAACAAGCGTTTTTTTAAACAGAATTCTATTTTAACAAAGAATGATATTCTAAAACAATTAAATGATTATGATGTAATATTACCATCAAAGGGTATGAACGAGTATAACGGGTATACCGCTGAAGAGTTTTTTAACAAGAATCACGATCATGAAGTTTGGGAAATGTGTAGACAGATTATTTCAGAAAACAATAAAGATTACCTTGATGCTTTTAATTGGTTTTCTAAAGAAAAAACAGGATACTGTTATAATATGTTTATAATGTCTAGAGAAATGATGGATGAATATTGCAGTTGGTTATTTCCGATTCTTTTTGAATTAGATAAGAAGATTGATTACTCAAGATATGATAGTTACAATACTCGTATGATTGGTTTTGTTGCCGAACGTTTAATTAATGTATGGGTACATAAGAAACAACTAACTGTAAAAGAGTTTCCAGTTTTTTCAACAGAAGAACCAGGACTCTTACAAAGAATTCAGAAGAAATTATTTAATAAGTAGTAGTTTATTTATAAAAGTAGATTGTTAATAAATCTTTCAAGGTGCTATTCTCTCTTTTCTAATTAAGTTTTATTGCACTGTCTTTATAAATACTCCTAGAAAGACTAAGTTAATTAAAGATGAAGATTTTAAAGAATTATGTTTATAATTTGTCATATCAGATACTAGTAGTTGTTCTCCCAATAATAACTACACCCTATATTACTAGAATCTTTAGTTCTCAAGAGTTAGGTGATTATGGATATTATAGTTCTATAGTAACTTACTTTATATTGCTCGCTACTTTAGGTGTCGCCAACTATGGGACCAAGGTGATTTCTGGACATCGTAATGAGATTAATAAAAACTTTTGGGGTATCTACTTTTTACAATTAGGTGCTACAATCCTTTCAATCTCCTTATATTGTATTTTTTGCGTTAACCTTCCTTCAATGCAAAACCCAGTAGCCTATATTTTGGGATTGAGTTTAGTTTCTAAAGGTTTAGATATTTCCTGGCTTTTTCAAGGGTTAGAGGATTTTCGTAAAATTACTGTTCGAAATATTACGGTAAAACTCGTTGGGGTAATCTCGATTTTCCTGTTTGTCAAATCTACTAACGACCTTTACCTTTATGTGTTCTTATTAACAATATTTGAGCTATTGGGACAATTAAGTATGTGGTTGCCGGCCCGAGAGTTTATTGGGAAGCCCCATGTTGATTTAAAATACGCTAGGTACCATTTGAAACCAATTATTTTATTATTTCTTCCTCAGATAGCAATCTCTTTATACGTTACTTTAGATCGTACGATGCTTGGAGTTTTAGCCTCTACAAAAGATGTAGGAATCTATGATCAGGCACTTAAATTGGTGAATATTTTATTAACCTTGGTAACGTCATTGGGGAGCGTCATGTTGCCTCGAGTTGCTAATTTATTAGCAACAAACAATCATGAAGAAGTCAATAAGATGCATGAGATTTCATTTCTAGTTTATAATTTGATTATTTTTCCGATTATGACAGGTATGTTGATTGTTAATGACGATTTTGTTCAATTTTTCCTTGGTCAAGATTTTCAAGATGCACGTTTCGCGATAGCAATCATGATCTTTAGGATGTTCTTTATCGGCTGGACCAATATTATGGGAATTCAGATTTTAATTCCACATAATAAAAATAAAGAATTTATGATTTCAACAACGGTTCCCGCAATTACCAGTGTGGGATTAAATTTGTTGTTTCTTCCCAAACTTGGTTATATGGGGGCTGCAATTGTCTCGGTCTTGACTGAAGCCTTTGTTTGGGCAATTCAACTGTTCTTTACTCGCAAATATATAAAAGATGTTCCGATTATCGGATCGATGATGAAGATTATTCTAGCATCAGCTATTATGTATGGCCTCCTGCTAGTTTCAAAAACAGTTATACATTTTTCGCCAATCGTAAATGTTTTAGCATTTGCCGTGATTGGTGGAATCATTTATCTTTTTGCGATTCTATCTCTAAAAGTGGTAGATGTGAAAGGATTAAAACAAATAATTAGGAAAAATTAGAATGCGCAAATATCGAAATATTAACTTAGATCTACTAAAAGTACTTGCATGTGTTGGGGTTGTTCTACTCCATACAGCGATGGGGGGATTTAAAGAGACAGGTTCATGGAATTTTTCGACATATTTATACTATTTAGGAACCTATTCTATTCCTTTATTTTTTATGGTTAATGGTTATTTATTGTTAGGAAAGAGAGAGATTACCTATTCCTATATACTGCAGAAAGTAAAGTGGATTCTGATAACAGTATCGTCATGGTCCGTAATCATTTGGCTTTTTAAACGTGACTTTACAGTTAATCCAATTAAAAAAATTGTGGGTTCTTTGATACAAAAGGGGTATTTCTTCCAGTTTTGGTTTTTTGGTGCGCTTATACTTATTTATATATGTTTGCCTATTTTGAAAAAATTCCTTAATTCAAAAAGAAGTTATTTGTACACTCTATCTGTATTGCTGGTTATTGGTTTGATTTTTGAGTTAACAAATATTGTACTTCAAATGCCAATACAAACATATGTTATACAAACCTTTAGGTTATGGACTTGGTTTTTCTATTATCTTTTAGGTGGCTTTATAGCTCAATTTGACAAAGATATTATCAAAAATAGGTTTAAGAGATGGATGAAAATAATCGTAGTACTTTTGTTCCTGGTTTCGCCTTTAATATTATTTTTCTTAGCAAGAACCACCTACCATAATTTTTTTGCTGAATATTTTTATGATCTTCTATTTGTCAAAGTTGTAAGTTTAGGAATTTTTCTAACTATATTCTCACTTGCATTGAATCAAGATAACAACAAATGGATTGTTTTTCTTTCTAATCAAACCATGGGAGTTTTTATAATACACACTTACATTATGAAGTTGTGGGAAAAACTATTTGGTTTTAGTTTTGTAGGAGCATATTTACTTTTTGTTATATTTACTTTAAGTGTTAGTTTTATTATTGTTGGAATGTTAATGAAAATCCCTTATTTCAATCGAATTGTTAAATTATAAAAAGGAGAACAAAATGTACGACTATCTAATCGTTGGTGCTGGTTTGTCAGGAGTAATTTTTGCTTATGAAGCGACCAAGCGTGGGAAAAAAGTAAAAGTGATTGATAAGCGTAATCATATTGGTGGTAATATCTACTGTGAGGACGTTGAAGGTATTAACGTTCACAAGTACGGTGCCCACATTTTCCATACTTCAAACAAAAAAGTCTGGGATTATGTAAATCAATTTGCTGAATTTAACAACTATATCAACTCGCCTATAGCCAATTACAAGGGCAGTCTTTACAATCTTCCTTTTAACATGAATACTTTCTATGCTATGTGGGGAACCAAGACTCCTCAAGAAGTGAAAGATAAGATAGCTGAACAAACGGCTCATATGAAAGATGTTGAGCCTAAAAACTTGGAAGAACAAGCTATTAAGTTGATTGGTCCGGATATCTATGAAAAGTTGATTAAGGGATATACTGAAAAACAATGGGGACGTTCTGCAACAGACCTCCCACCATTTATCATTAAACGCTTGCCAGTTCGTTTAACCTTTGATAATAATTATTTTAATGACCGTTATCAAGGGATTCCAATTGGGGGTTACAACGTTATCATCGAAAATATGCTGAAGGATTTAGAAGTAGAACTTGGCGTTGACTTTTTTGCCAATCGTCAAGAATTAGAGACTTCTGCTGAAAAAGTTGTCTTTACAGGGATGATTGACCAATACTTTGATTATAAGCATGGTGAGTTAGAATACCGTAGTCTTCGTTTTGAGCATGAAGTTCTAGATGAAGAAAACTATCAAGGAAATGCAGTTGTTAACTATACAGAGCGTGAAATTCCTTATACTCGCATCATTGAACACAAGCACTTCGAATACGGAGCGCAACCAAAGACAGTTATTACGCGTGAATATCCTGCTGACTGGAAGCGAGGTGATGAGCCTTATTATCCAATCAATGATGAGAGAAACAATGCTATCTTTGCTAAATATCAAGAAGAAGCGGCACAGAATGATAAGGTGATTTTCTGTGGACGTTTGGCAGATTATAAATACTACGATATGCATGTGGTAATCGAGCGTGCTCTGAATGTGGTAGAGGAAGAGTTTAGTAATTGAAACATAACGAAGAAAGGTTATTCTATTATGAAAGGTATTATTCTTGCGGGTGGCTCAGGTACCCGACTGTACCCTCTTACACGAGCTGCGTCAAAACAGCTGATGCCGGTTTATGATAAACCTATGATTTACTATCCTTTGTCAACCTTGATGTTGGCTGGGATTAAGGACATTTTGATCATCTCAACACCACAGGATTTACCCCGCTTTAAGGATCTGCTCTTGGATGGTTCCGAATTTGGGATTAAACTTTCTTATGCGGAACAGCCAAGTCCAGATGGACTTGCTCAGGCTTTTCTTATTGGTGAAGAATTTATCGGTGACGATAGTGTTGCTTTGATCTTGGGAGATAATATCTATCATGGACCTGGCTTGAGCAGAATGCTTCAAAAGGCAGCCAAGAAAGAGAAAGGTGCGACTGTTTTTGGTTATCAAGTGAAGGACCCAGAGCGTTTTGGTGTGGTCGAGTTTGATACAGACATGAATGCTATTTCCATAGAAGAAAAACCGGAGCATCCTCGCTCTAACTATGCAGTGACAGGTCTTTATTTCTATGATAATGATGTTGTAGAGATTGCCAAACATATCCAACCAAGCGCTCGTGGCGAGTTGGAAATCACAGATGTTAACAATGCTTATTTGAAACGTGGGGATTTGTCTGTTGAGCTTATGGGACGTGGTTTTGCCTGGTTGGATACAGGGACGCATGAGAGTCTATTAGAGGCTTCCCAATATATCGAAACGGTTCAACGGATGCAAAATGTTCAGGTTGCTAATCTGGAAGAAATTGCCTACCGAATGGGTTATATCAGCCGTGAAGATGTGCTGAAGTTGGCGCAACCACTTAAAAAGAATGAATACGGGCAATACTTGCTTCGTTTGATTGGAGAAATCTAGATGACAGATAATTTTTTCGGCAAAACACTTGCAGTGCACAAGATTGATGCCATTCCAGGTTTGTTAGAGTTTGATATTCCGGTTCATGGTGACAATCGTGGCTGGTTTAAGGAAAATTTTCAGAAAGAAAAGATGCTACCGCTTGGTTTTCCTGAAAGCTTCTTTGCTGAAGGGAAACTGCAAAACAACGTCAGCTTTTCTCGCAAAAATGTTCTCCGAGGCCTCCATGCTGAACCTTGGGACAAGTATATCTCAGTAGCAGATGGTGGCAAGGTTCTGGGTTCTTGGGTTGACCTACGTGAAGGTGAGACTTTTGGAAATGTTTATCAGACCGAGATTGATGCAAGTAAGGGAATCTTTGTCCCTCGTGGCGTAGCTAATGGTTTCCAAGTCCTCTCAGATACAGTTGCTTATAGCTATCTGGTCAATGACTATTGGGCACTTGAACTCAAGCCTAAATATGCTTTTGTCAACTATGCAGACCCAGCTTTGGGCATTGAGTGGGAAAACCTAGAAGCAGCAGAAGTCTCAGAAGCTGATAAACATCATCCACTGCTTAAGGATGTAAAACCTCTGAGAAAAGAAGATTTGTAAGAAAGTTAAGGAATAAAAATGACTGAATACAAAAATATCATCGTGACAGGTGGGGCTGGTTTTATCGGTTCTAACTTTGTTCATTATGTTTACAAGAACTTTCCAGACGTCCATGTGACAGTGCTGGACAAGCTGACTTATGCGGGTAATCGTGCCAATATTGAAGAAATTTTAGGTGACCGTGTTGAGTTGGTTGTTGGAGATATTGCTGATGCAGCCTTGGTAGACAAGTTAGCGGCTGAAGCGGATGCTATCGTTCATTACGCTGCAGAAAGCCATAATGACAACTCGCTCAATGACCCGAGCCCCTTTATCTACACTAACTTCATCGGGACCTACACTCTATTAGAAGCAGCTCGTAAATATGACCTTCGTTTCCACCATGTGTCGACTGACGAAGTCTATGGGGATCTGCCTCTGCGTGAAGATTTGCCAGGTCATGGAGAAGGTCCAGGTGAGAAGTTTACAGCTGAAACCAAGTACAATCCAAGCTCGCCTTACTCATCAACAAAGGCAGCTTCAGACTTGATTGTCAAAGCATGGGTGCGCTCTTTTGGCGTGAAAGCGACGATTTCTAACTGTTCAAACAACTATGGTCCTTACCAACATATCGAGAAGTTCATTCCGCGCCAAATTACCAATATTTTGAGTGGAATCAAGCCAAAACTCTATGGTGAAGGTAAGAATGTCCGTGACTGGATCCATACCAATGACCATTCATCAGGTGTTTGGACAATTTTGACAAAGGGTCAAATTGGCGAAACTTACTTGATTGGTGCGGATGGCGAGAAGAACAATAAGGAAGTCCTGGAACTCATCCTCAAGGAAATGGGACAACCAGCTGATGCTTATGATCATGTGACGGACCGTGCGGGTCACGACCTCCGCTATGCCATCGACGCTAGCAAGCTCCGTGATGAATTAGGATGGAAGCCAGAGTTTACCAACTTTGAAGCAGGTCTCAAAGAGACCATTAAGTGGTACACAGACAACCAAGACTGGTGGAAATCTGAAAAAGAAGCGGTCGAGGCTAACTATGCCAAGACGCAACAAGTAATTAACTAAATGCATACTAAAAAGCAAGAGAACTCAAGGTCCCTTGCTTTTTATGTATGTCGTAATCTTTTATTTTCTTACTTCTTGTTTATAAAACTCTTTAAGTGCATCTTGCCAAGTTGGAATGACGAAACCTGTCGCCTTCGCTTTGGCTAAACTCATGGTTGAGTTGAGGGGACGTTTAGCCTTAGCAGGGAACTTGCTGGAGTCTACTGGTACTACTTCAACATCACTGTCCTTAAGAATTTCAACAGCAAAGTCATACCAAGTGGTGTCTTCAGTTGAGTCATTTGATAAGTGGTAGTAGCCAAATTCTTTTTGATTTTCAGTCAAGTAGGTCATGAACTCAGCCAAGGTACGTGTCCAGGTTGGGCGACCGTGTTGGTCGTTAACTACAGTGAGAGTTTTATGGGTTTTGGCAAGATTTTTCATGGTAAAGACAAAGTTTTTGCCATAATTTCCAAAGACCCAAGCAGTACGGATGATATAATGTTGTGACGTAAGATTTTCAACGAGTTCTTCACCCATTCGCTTGGTACGCCCGTACTCTGTCTGCGGATCGGGTAGGTCATCGACTTCCCATTCTTGTCCGACGGGTTTCTTCCCATCAAAGACATAGTCTGTTGAGATATAGACCAGGGTAGCTCCGTATTTCTCAGAGGCCTTGGCTACATTTTCCGTTCCAGTTACGTTTATGGCAAAATCCAGTTCTTTCCCCTCGTCTTCAGCCGCATCAACAGCAGTGTAGGCTGCACAATGATAGACTAGAGTTGGCTTGACCTCAGCAAAGACTTTCTCAACCATTTCAGCATTAGTGATATCCATTTCGGCCACATCCACTGCAACATAGTTCACATTTCGTTCATCTAGTAAATAACGTAGTTCGGTACCGAGCTGACCATTTGCACCTGTAATTAATATCATTGTCTCCTCCTTAACTTTTCTTCTATCTAATCATAGCAAAAAAATGATAAAAAATCTGATTTTTACCTTTGGTTTGACCGTTTGTATTTTGGAAATCGTAAGTTATACAAATTGGAATTTAATACTATGGCTATCTATCAAAAAAATTTTTTCAGAAAATGCTAAAATCATTCAAAAATTCTGAAAATTCTGTTGACAACTTTCTGAAAAGGGTCTATAATGGGATGTAAATTTTAAAGGAGAAAATGATGAAAAGTTCAAAATTACTTGCCCTTGCGGGTGTGACATTACTGGCAGCTGGTACTCTGGCTGCGTGCTCTGGATCAAGTTCAAGTGCTAAAGGTGAGAAGACATTCTCATACATCTATGAAACGGATCCTGATAACCTAAACTATTTGACAACTGGTAAGGCAGCTACTGCAAATATTACCAGTAACGTTATCGATGGCTTGCTCGAAAATGACCGCTATGGTAACTTTGTACCATCTATGGCTGAGGATTGGTCTGTATCTAAGGACGGCTTGACTTACACATATACGCTTCGTAAGGATGCAAAATGGTATACCTCTGAAGGTGAGGAATACGCAGAAGTCAAAGCTCAAGACTTTGTAACAGGACTTAAATATGCTGCTGATAAAAAATCTGATGGTCTTTATTTAGTTCAAGAATCAATCAAAGGATTGGACGCCTATGTTAAAGGAGAAATTACAGACTTCTCTCAAGTAGGAATCAAGGCCCTTGATGATTATACAGTTCAGTACACATTGAACAAGCCAGAAAGTTTCTGGAATTCTAAGACAACGATGGGAGTTTTGGCCCCAGTAAATGAAGAGTTCTTGAACTCCAAAGGGGATGACTTCGCTAAGGGAACTGATTCAAGCAGTATTCTCTACAATGGTCCGTTCTTACTCAAATCAATTGTTGCTAAATCTTCTGTCGAATTTGCGAAAAATCCTAACTACTGGGATAAGGACAATGTCCATATCGATAAGGTTAAATTATCATTCTGGGATGGACAAGATACCAACAAACCAACTGAAGCTTTCAAAGACGGCAGCTTTACAATGGCTCGTCTCTTCCCAACAAGCGCTAGCTACACAGAGACTGAAAAGGCATTTAAAGACAATATCGTTTATACACAACAAGACTCTACTACTTATTTAGTAGGTACGAATATCGATCGCCAGTCTTATAAGTACACTTCTAAGACAACCGATGA
The DNA here is from genome assembly GCF_000526075.1 of Streptococcus sp. SR1. NCBI lineage: Bacteria > Bacillati > Bacillota > Bacilli > Lactobacillales > Streptococcaceae > Streptococcus > Streptococcus sp. SR1. Next base: position 74,073 of record NZ_JATR01000008.1, on the reverse strand, counting down.
AGAAAAAACATCAACCAAGAAAGCTCTTCTAAACAAGGACTTCCGTCAAGCTCTTGCTTTTGGTTTCGATAGAACGGCCTATGCTTCTCAAGTAAATGGTGCAAGCGGGGCAACTAAACTGCTTCGTAACTTGTTTGTTCCTCCTACATTTGTACAGGCAGATGGAAAGAACTTTGGCGAAATGGTCAAAGAAAAATTGGTGACTTATGGTGACGAGTGGAGCAACGTGAACTTGGATGATGCTCAAGATGGACTCTACAACCCAGATAAGGCCAAAGCAGAGTTTGCTAAAGCTAAGACAGCTCTTCAAGCGGAAGGTGTGAAATTCCCAATCCACTTGGATATGCCTGTAGACCAAACCAATACAACAAAAGTTCAACGTGTCCAATCTTTTAAACAGTCAGTTGAAGAAAACTTAGGATCTGATAATGTGGTTGTCGATATCCAACAACTTCAAAAAGACGATGTCTTGAACATCACTTACTTTGCTGAAACTGCGGCTGGAGAAGACTGGGATATCTCAGATAACGTGGGTTGGTCTCCAGACTTTGCAGACCCTTCTACCTACCTTGATATTATCAAACCATCTGTAGGGGAAAATACAAAGACTTACCTAGGATTTGACTCAGGAACAAACAACGCTGCTGCCAAGCAAGTTGGTTTGGAAGACTACGAAAAAATGGTTGTGGAAGCTGGGGAAGAAACTACTGACGTTTCAAAACGTTATGAAAAATATGCTGCTGCCCAAGCTTGGTTGACAGACAGTGCCTTGCTCATCCCAACAACTTCTCAAACTGGTCGTCCAATGTTGTCTAAGATGGTACCATTTACACTTCCGTTTGCATACTCTGGTAACAAGGGTATGAGCGAAGCCCTCTTGTATAAATACCTAGATGTACAAGACAAGGCGGTAACAACAGAAGAGTACCAAAAAGCTCAAGAAAACTGGTTGAAAGAAAAAGAAGAGTCTAATAAGAAGGCTCAAGAAGACCTTGCAAACCATGTGAAATAATTTTACAAGATATGAGAAAGGATTTAGTATTCCCCTTGGGTGCTAAGTCCTTTTTATATCTTTAAAGCGAGCTTTTAAATTTAGGACATCTTAAGAAATTTTTGCGAATTTTCCTTTTTCCTATTGCTTTCTTAGATATTATTTGTTATATTAAAAGCATAATTATTTTTTATTTATGACAGTTAAGCACGGTACTTTCAGAGAAAGGAGTATTTTTAAAAAAAGAAATGTAAACGCTTACTGTTGAGTGAAAGGATTAAGGAGTTTATGGATAAACAATTTTTTGAAAAACGCTGTAAGTTTAGTATTCGTAAGTTTACGCTTGGGGTAGCTTCGGTGATGATTGGAGCGACTTTCTTTGCGACTGCCCCAGTATTGGCTGATCAAGCAAGGGTTGGTTCAACAGATAATTTGCCAAGTGAACTAGCTGATTTGGATAAAAAGGCTAGTGATGAGGGGCACGATTTTGACAAGGAAGCTGCCGCTCAGAATCCTGGTTCAGCTGAAACTACTGAAGGCCCACAAACAGAAGAAGAGTTGTTGGCTCAAGAAAAAGAAAAGTCTGAAAAGCCAAGCAATCTGCCAAAAGAATTAGAAGATAGGTTGGAGAAAGCTGAAGACAATGGGCGCGAAGTTGACAAGGATCAATTGGCCCAAGATACTGGGAAGCTTGTCCCAGAAGATGTGGCTAAGACTACCAATGGGGAATTAAACTACGGCGCGACTGTTAAGATTAAGACGCCATCAGGAGAAGGTAGCGGTATTGTCGTTGCAAAAGACCTTGTCTTGACGGTTTCTCATAACTTTATCAAGGACAGTCAAGACGGCAATATCCGTAAGGTTGTGGACAATGATCAAGGGGATGGAGATATCTATAGTATCTCTTATCCAGGATTGCCAGATGTCAAGTTTAGCAAGAAAGATATTATTCATTGGGATCGTGAAGGCTACCTGAAGGGCTTCAAAAATGATTTGGCCCTTGTGAGATTGCGTACAGTTCTCGAAAATACGCCTGTTGAAGTAACTAAAAAGCCAGTAGTTAAGAAAATCGGAGATAAACTTCATGTCTTTGGTTATCCAGAAGGGAAATTGAATCCGATTGTCAATACTACAGTTGATTTTGCGGAACCATACGGAGAAGGTGTCCAAGGGATTGGTTACCAAGGAGGGAAACCAGGCGCTAGTGGTGGCGGTATCTTTGATACAGAAGGCAAACTAGTCGGTGTTCACCAAAATGGTGTAGTTGGAAAACGGAGCGGAGGCATTCTCTTCTCACCAGCTCAACTAAAATGGATCCAAGACCACATACAGGGAATTTCAAGTGTGAAACCAGCAGACTTGGAAGAGAAAGAAAAACCGGCTGAAGAAAAACCAAAAGAGGATAAACCTGCAGCTGCTAAACCTGAAACACCTAAGACAGTAACCCCTGAATGGCAAACAGTAGCGAATAAAGAACAACAGGGAACAGTTACGGTTCGTGAAGAAAAAGGTGTCCGCTACAATCAATTGTCCTCAACTGCACAGAACGACAATGGCGATAAACCAGCCTTGTTTGAAAAACAAGGATTGACAGTTGACGCTAATGGAAATGCGACGGTTGATTTAACCTTCAAAGATGATTCTGAAAAAGGCAAATCACGCTTTGGTGTCTTCTTGAAATTTAAAGATACCAAGAACAATGTTTTTGTTGGTTATGACAAGGACGGCTGGTTCTGGGAGTATAAATCTCCAACCGATAGCACCTGGTATAAGGGCAACCGTGTAGCAGCACCAGAACCAGGTTCTGTAAACCGTCTTTCTATCACCCTCAAATCAGATGGACAACTCAATGCAACGAATAATGATGAGAAACTCTTTGATACGGTCACTTTGCCAGCAGCTGTTAATGAAACTCTCAAAAATGAGAAGAAAATCGTCCTAAAAGCTGGTTCCTATGGCAATGAGCGTACAGTTGTCAGCGTTAAAACAGACAATCAAGAAGGTGTAAAATCAGATGATACTCCTGCCCAGAAAGAAACAGGTCCGGCCGTTGACGATAGCAAGGTGACTTATGATACGATCCAGTCTAAGGTACTCAAGGCAGTAATTGACCAAGCCTTCCCTCGTATTAAAGAATACAGTTTGAACGGGCATACCTTGCCAGGACAAGTCCAACAGTTCAATAAAGTATTTATCAACAAACACGAAGTCACCCCTGAAGTTACCTACAAAAAAATCAATGAGACAACAGCAGAGTACGTGATGAAGCTTCGCGATGATGCTAATCTTATCAATGCAGAAATGACGGTCCGTCTGCAAGTTGTTGATAATCAGTTGCACTTTGATGTGACCAAGATTGTCAACCACAATCAAGTTACTCCAGGTCAAAAGATTGATGACGAAAGAAAACTACTTTCTTCTATTAGTTTCCTTGGTAATGCTTTAGTCTCTGTTTCGAGTGATCAAGCTGGTGCTAAGTTTGACGGGGCAACCATGTCAAATAATACCCATGTCAGCGGAGATGATCATATCGATGTAACCAATCCAATGAAAGACTTGGCCAAGGGTTACATGTATGGATTTGTTTCTACAGATAAGCTTGCTGCAGGTGTTTGGAGCAACTCTCAAAACAGCTACGGTGGAGGTTCTTATGACTGGACTCGTTTGACAGCTTACAAGGAAACAGTCGGAAATGCCAACTATGTTGGAATTCATAGCTCTGAATGGCAATGGGAAAAAGCTTATAAGGGCATTGTCTTCCCAGAGTATACTAAGGAACTTCCAAGTGCCAAGGTTGTTATCACTGAAGATGCCAATGCGGACAAGAAAGTCGACTGGCAGGATGGTGCCATTGCTTATCGTAGCATCATGAACAACCCTCAAGGTTGGGAAAAAGTTAAGGATATTACAGCTTATCGTATCGCGATGAACTTTGGCTCACAAGCACAAAACCCATTCCTTATGACCTTGGATGGTATCAAGAAGATCAATCTTCACACAGATGGTCTAGGACAAGGTGTTCTCCTTAAAGGATATGGTAGCGAAGGCCATGACTCAGGCCACTTGAATTATGCTGATATTGGTAAGCGTATCGGTGGTGTTGAAGACTTTAAGACCTTGATTGAGAAAGCGAAGAAATATGGAGCTCATTTAGGTATCCACGTTAACGCTTCAGAAACTTATCCTGAGTCTAAGTACTTCAATGAAAAAATTCTTCGTAAGAATCCAGATGAAAGCTATAGCTACGGCTGGAACTGGCTAGACCAAGGTATCAACATTGATGCTGCTTATGACTTGGCGCATGGACGTTTGGCTCGCTGGGAAGACTTGAAGAAAAAACTTGGTGAAGGTCTCGACTTTATCTATGTGGACGTTTGGGGTAATGGTCAATCAGGTGATAACGGTGCCTGGGCTACCCACGTTCTTGCAAAAGAAATCAATAAACAAGGCTGGCGCTTTGCGATTGAGTGGGGACACGGTGGTGAGTACGACTCTACCTTCCATCACTGGGCAGCTGACTTGACCTATGGTGGCTACACCAATAAAGGTATCAACAGTGCCATCACGCGCTTTATTCGTAACCATCAAAAAGATGCTTGGGTAGGGGACTATAGAAGTTACGGTGGTGCAGCCAATTACCCACTTCTAGGTGGCTACAGCATGAAAGACTTTGAAGGATGGCAAGGACGGAGTGATTACAATGGCTATGTAACCAACTTATTTGCCCATGACGTCATGACTAAGTACTTCCAACACTTCACTGTAAGTAAATGGGAAAATGGTACACCAGTTACCATGACCGATAATGGTAGCACCTATAAATGGACTCCAGAAATGAAGGTTGAGCTAGTCGATGCAGCAGGTAACAAGGTTGTTGTAACTCGTAAGTCAAACGATGTCAATAGCCCACAATATCGCGAACGTACAGTGACTCTCAACGGACGTGTTATCCAAGATGGTTCAGCTTATTTGACTCCTTGGAACTGGGATGCAAATGGTAAGAAACTTCCTGCTGATAAGGAAAAGATGTACTACTTCAATACGCAAGCTGGTGCAACAACTTGGACACTTCCGAGCGATTGGGCAAATAGCAAGGTTTACCTTTACAAGCTAACTGACCAAGGTAAGACAGAAGAGCAAGAATTAACTGTAAAAGATGGCAAGATTACCCTAGACCTTCTAGCAAATCAACCATACGTTCTCTATCGTTCAAAACAAACCAATCCTGAAATGTCATGGAGCGAAGGCATGCACATCTATGACCAAGGATTTAACAGTGGAACCTTGAAACACTGGACCATTTCTGGTGATGCTTCCAAGGCAGAAATTGTCAAATCACAAGGCGCAAATGAAATGCTTCGTATCCAAGGCAACAAGAGCAAGGTCAGCCTTACTCAGAAACTGACTGGCTTGAAACCAAATACCAAGTATGCGGTTTATGTCGGTGTTGATAACCGTAGTAATGCTAAGGCAAGTATCACAGTGAATACTGGCGAGAAAGAAGTGACTACCTATACCAATAAGTCACTCGCTCTCAACTATATCAAAGCTTATGCTCATAACAATCGTCGTGAAAATGCTACAGTTGATGATACAAGTTACTTCCAAAACATGTACGCCTTTTTTACAACTGGATCTGACGTATCAAATGTTACTCTGACTTTGAGTCGTGAAGCTGGTGATGAAGCAACTTACTTTGATGAAATTCGTACCTTTGAAAATAATTCAAGCATGTACGGAGAAAACCATGATACAGGTAAAGGCACCTTCAAACAAGACTTTGAAAATGTTGCTCAGGGTATCTTCCCATTCGTAGTGGGCGGTGTCGAAGGTGTTGAAGATAACCGTACTCACTTGTCTGAAAAGCATGATCCATATACACAACGTGGTTGGAACGGTAAGAAAGTTGATGATGTTATCGATGGAAATTGGTCATTGAAGACCAATGGACTAGTTAGCCGTCGTAACTTGGTTTACCAAACCATCCCACAAAACTTCCGATTTGAAGCTGGTAAGACCTACCGTGTAACCTTTGAATACGAAGCAGGTTCTGACAATACCTATGCCTTTGTAGTTGGCAAGGGAGAATTCCAGTCAGGTCGTCGTGGTACTCAAGCAAGCAACTTGGAAATGCATGAATTGCCAAATACTTGGACAGATTCTAAGAAAGCCAAGAAGGCAACCTTCCTTGTGACTGGTGCAGAAACAGGAGATACTTGGGTAGGTATCTACTCAACTGGGAACGCAAGCAATACTCGTGGAGATGCTGGCGGAAATGCCAACTTCCGTGGTTATAACGACTTCATGATGGACAATCTTCACATCGAAGAAATTACGCTAACAGGTAAGATGTTGACAGAAAATGCTCTGAAGAACTACTTGCCAACGGTTGCCATGACCAACTATACGAAAGAGTCTATGGATGCTTTGAAAGAGGCGGTCTTTAACCTCAGTCAGGCAGATGATGATATCAGTGTGGAAGAAGCGCGTGCAGAGATTGCCAAGATTGAAGCTCTGAAGAATGCTTTGGTTCAGAAGAAGACAGCCTTGGTAGCAGAAGACTTTGAAAGTTTGGATGCGCCAGCTCAACCAGGTGAAGGTCTAGAGAATGCCTTTGATGGAAATGTATCTAGTCTATGGCATACATCTTGGAATGGTGGAGATGTAGGCAAGCCTGCAACCATGGTCTTGAAAGAACCAACTGAAATCACAGGACTTCGCTACGTTCCACGTGGATCAGGTTCAAATGGTAACTTGCGTGATGTGAAACTGGTTGTCACAGATGAGTCTGGCAAGGAGCATACCTTCACCGTGACAGATTGGCCAGATAACAACAAGCCAAAAGACATTGACTTTGGCAAGACAATCAAGGCTAAGAAAATTGTCCTTACTGGTACCAAGACATACGGAGATGGTGGAGATAAATACCAATCTGCAGCGGAACTCATCTTTACTCGTCCACAAGTAGCAGAAACACCTCTTGACTTGTCAGGCTATGAGGCAGCTTTGGCTAAGGCGCAGAAATTAACAGACAAAGACAATCAAGAGGAAGTGGCAGGAGTTCAGGCGAGCATGAAATATGCGACGGATAACCATCTCTTGACGGAAAGAATGGTTGCCTACTTCGCAGACTATCTCAACCAATTAAAAGATTCTGCTACGAAACCAGACGCTCCAACAAGTAGCAAGGGTGAAGAGCAACCACCAGTTCTTGATGTACCTGAGTTCAAAGGCGGCGTCAATGCGGCAGAAGCAGCTGTACATGAGGTTCCTGAGTTCAAGGGAGGCGTCAATGCGGTTGAAGCAGCTGTCAATGAGGCCCCAGAATACAAAGGTGGCATCAATGCAGCAGAAGCAGCTGTACATGAAGTTCCTGAGTTCAAGGGTGGGGTTAATGCAGTTGAAGCAGCTGTCAATGAAGTCCCAGAGTTTAAGGGCGGCGTCAATGCGGTCCAAGCCTTGGTAAACGAGAAACCAGCCTACACAGGTGTATTGGCTACTGCTGGAGATCAAGCAGCTCCAACAGTTGAAAAACCTGAGTACCCGCTCACTCCAAGCACAGTAGCTGATGCCAAAACTCTGGAAGATAAAGAAGAGAAACTTCCTGCTACAGGAGAACATGGTTCAGAAGCTGCCCTCTTCTTAGCAAGTGTGAGCATCGCTTTATCTGCTGCGGTCCTTGCGACAAAACGTAAAGAAGATTAATGAGATTTGATTTTAGCAGTTCAAAGCAACTCGAATCAAAAAGGAACAAACAGCCGGAGAGGACCTCTTGGTTCTCTCCTTTTTCAAAGGAGAAATGATACCGCTTACTCATGTATGCGGATGAAAGGAATAGGAGAAAGATGGATAGACATTTTTTTGAGAAACGCTGTCACTATAGTATAAGAAAATTTGCAATCGGTGCAGCCTCCGTTATGATTGGTGCTAGTATCTTTGGCGCCAATATGGTTCAGGCGGCAGAAACAGTAACACCTTCAGAGACAGAGGGGAGTATCACTCATGTTCAAGCCCTGGATAAGTTACCGGATGATTTAGCCGCTGCGCTTGAAAAGGCGGATGCAGAAGCTGCAACAGAAGCAAGTCATGAAGGAACTCCAGCGACTGATGAGGGAACCAATCCTGCAGCAAGTGAAGAGACAAAACCAGAGATAAGTCCTGCAAGTCCCAAACCAGCAGAAACGCCGAAACCGGTTGAAACACCAAAGGCAGAAAATCGACCTGCGGAAACCACTACACCCGCAGTAAAACCAGCTGAAAAGACAATCGAAGATAGAGAAGATATCAACCATCTCGAAGGTGCTACTGCTCAGGCGAGCAACCATGAGACTGGGACCAACTTTACTGCAGATAAGGCCATCGATGGAGATGACAATACTCGTTGGGCTACAGACAAAGATGTACCAAAACCAACCTTCGAATTAACTCTTCCAAAAACGACCCTCATCAAGCATGTAGAAATTGACTGGGATCGTCGTCTTCGTAATGGGCAAAATGACCCAAATATCAAATCTTGGAGTCTCTACTACGCAGGTCAAGAAGATGTGGGGGCTAACGGAGAAAAACAATGGAAACTCGCTCATACCAAAACCGGAGAACCTGTTTTAGATGAGAAAGTAGATCTAGCTGAAAGTATTCAAGCTAAATATCTTAAGTTAGAAATTAACGACTATCAAGCGGGCACAATGGGTTGGAGAAATGTTGGAATCCAAGAAATTCGAGCTTATTCTAACGTTCCGGACCATAGTAAGGTAACGGATATCCGCCAAGTAACCGAACTAACAGTAGCAGAAGACGGACAGTCTCTTGTCTTACCAACTTTACCAGGGAAAGTTAGCCTTATCGGAAGCAACAAGCAAGGTGTAATTGACCTTCAAAATCGTATCCATAAACCTCTGACAGATCAACGCGTTAAGGTTATGGTGCAGCAAATCAAAGACAGCCATACTTTCACTAAGGAATTTGAAGTAGTCATCAAGGGGCTACATCAGGACGAAGGTGTGGGTGTGAAACCAAAAGTAGCACCAGCTGTTCAACAATGGTATGGGAAAGAAGGCCAATCTTCTATCACTTCAGATACAGTTCTTGCGACAGGAGATTCAGGCTTTGATCAGGCTGCAACCTTCTACCAGTCGGATCTTGCCAGCCGTGGATTGGAACTGGCGACAGGTGACAAGCAGGCTCAAAAACGAATCGAATTTAAAAAGGTTGAAAACAAGGGGTACGGTAAGGAAGGCTACGGCATCACTATCCAAGATGATGTGATTACCATCGAAGCTGCCACAAATACAGGAGCCTTTTACGCCACTCGGACTCTTCTTCAAATGGGAGAAACAGACCTACAAAATGGCGAAATTCGTGATTTCCCAAGTTTCAGCCACCGTGGCTTTATGCTAGATACAGGTCGTAAATTTATCCCTTATGACACTCTTGTAGACATCATGCTCAACATGGCCTACTACAAGATGAACGACTTGCAGTTGCACCTTAATGATAACTATATCTTCCTTAAGGAACACTTGGCAGGTAAGAATTTAACTCCAGAAGAACAACTCAAGTATGTACTTGAACATGCCAAGACTGGTTTCCGTGTGGAGACAGATATTGTCGGTAAGAATGGTCAAAAATTAACATCAGATGAGCATTATACCAAAGAAGAAATGCAAAATCTGATTAAACTTGCCAAGGCCTTGCATATCAACCTAGTGCCAGAAATTGACACACCAGGTCATGCCTTGTCCTTTGTCAAAGTCCGCCCAGACCTCATGTATCAAGGTAGTCTGAGCGATTATGCAGGCAAGCACAATGTTGAGCGCGTAGCCATGCTAGACTTGGATAACAAGTACGAAGAAACTCTTAAATTTGTCAAATCCGTTTATGATAAACTCCTCGATGGTCCAGATGCACCGCTTCATGGCGTGTCCACTGTTCATATCGGAACGGATGAATACTATGGCAGCAGAGAAAGCTATCGCCGCTATGTCAATGACCTTATCAAATACATTAAAGGAAAAGGCTATACCCCTCGTATCTGGGGCTCACTCAGTGCGAAACGAGGTAAAACAGCGGTTGATTGGAACGGAGTAGAAGTTGATATCTGGAGCATTGGCTGGCAGCAACCAAAAGAAGCTATTGCTCAGGGAGCTAAGATTATCAACATCACGGATGTGCCGACGTATAGTGTCCCAAATGGAGATAATCGTCAAGCTGGTTATGGTGATTATGCTAACTATGAAACTCAATATAATAGTTGGACACCGAATGATTTTAGAACAGGTGGGGGTCCACTACTAGAAGCTTCTCATCCAAGTATCCTTGGTGGTGGGCACGCAGTTTGGAATGACAATATCGACCTTCATGAGACAGGTTTGACCTCTTATGACATCTTTAAACGCTTCTTCAAGAGCATGCAAACCACTGCGGAGCGCACTTGGGGATCTGACCGTGCAGCTGCGACCTTTGCAGAACGCACCCTACCAACGAGTCCTTATGCGCCACAGTCAAATCCTGATAAAGAGATTGATCAAAGCGACTTGTTTACCATCAACCCTGAAACAGCCAAGAACTATGCAAGCAAGAAGGTGAAGACAAGCGAGCAAGGATTGGCTTTTGAGAAAGACAGCAGTATCGAAGGATTGGCAGGTGATGTTGGTCCAAGTCACGTCTTGAAGTTTGATGTGACTGTCACTGGAGACGGAGAACAAACCTTCTCAACAAGTGGGGACAACCGTATCTATCTAGCTGATAAAGACGGCTATCTTGCGTATCAATTTGAACAGTTCCATATCCAATTCAAGAAAAAACTTGAAAAGAATAAACGTTATCAAATCTCTATTGTGACCAAACCACAGTCAACTGAAGTCTATGTAGATGGTGAAAAGATTGAACGTATCGCAAATCCAGCTCACCCTCGCTTTGCCCACAATAGCTTGGTACTACCGCTTGAAAGCATCGGTGGATTCAAAGGAATCTTGCATAGTGCAGAGTTGTCAGACAAACCATTTGTAAATCCTCGCTTGATTTCAAATGATAAGATTACAGCAACCGCAAGCAGTCAGCAACTTCCAGGAAACGCGACTGAAGGTGCTGTTGAAAAGGCCTTTGACAATGATCCAAATACCTTCTGGCATACTAAGTGGACTGGTGACACTGCGCCATACACCCTTACTATGACCTTGAAAGAAGCAGAAAAAGTCAATGGCTTGACGTATCTCCCACGCCCAGGTGGTGGAAATGGTGTTGTGACGCGCTACGAAATCTACGCACAAAAAGATGGCCAAATGGTCAAGGTTTCAGAAGGAAGCTGGGACAACAACGCCCAAGAAAAAACAGTCAACTTTGCGGCGGTGCATACCAACAAGATTGAATTGAAAGTATTGGAAGGCGTTGGTGGTTTTGCAAGTGCAGCTGAAGTTCATCTATTGAAACCTGTCAAAGAAGAGCAAGAAACGCCTGCACCAAGTCAACCAGAAAAACCAACTACACCAGAAAAACCAAAAGTAGACCAAACCGGTGATGGAACAGTTGAATTGGCAGATCAATTCACTGCAAGTAAACCAGCTAGCGAAGACAGCATTGCAGCTGCTAGCAAGAGCGCAGACTATCTCAAGAAAGAGTACAAGGTCTTCCCAACTCCACAAAAAGTGACTTATGGAGAAGGTGTCACAGCTCTTCGCAAGCAAGTCAATCTGGTCATGGGCGATCAGCTCGATATCTATACTCGCAATCGCTTGAAGAGTGTTTTGCAGGACAATCAAGTATCTTATACAACTGGTAAGGCAGCAATCGCTGGCGCAACCAATATCTATCTTGGAGTGCATGGACAAGGTTCACAAGCAGAGCAAAACTTGTCCAAGGTTTCAGCAGGTCTCTTTGACAAGATTGACGCCTATGTCTTGAGCATCAAGGATAATTCGATTTCCATCGTCGGAAAAGACACTGATGCAGTTTTCTATGGTTTGACAACCTTGAAACACATGCTCAAGGAAAGCCAAGTGCCAGTCCTTCGCAATGTGACAGTAGAAGATTACGCAGAGCTCAAGAACCGTGGTTTCATCGAAGGTTACTATGGAAATCCATGGTCGAATGCCGATCGTGCAGAGCTCATGCGTTATGGTGGCGATTTGAAATTGAACCAATACTTCTTTGCACCAAAAGATGATCCATATCACAACAAGAAATGGCGTGAACTCTATCCAGAAGAAAAACTAGCTGAAATCCGTGAACTTGCTCGTGTCGGAAATCAAAGTAAAACCCGCTATGTCTGGACTATCCATCCATTCATGAACAACCGCATCCGCTTTGGAAATGAAGCGCATTACCAAGAAGATTTGGCAACCATCAAGGCTAAATTTACCCAGTTGATGAAAGTGGGTGTCCGTGAATTTGGTATCCTTGCAGATGATGCTCCAAGCCCAGTCGGAGGCTACAATAGCTACAACCGCTTGATGCAAGATATGACCAAGTGGTTGACTGAAATGCAGGAAACTTACAGCGGTCTTCGCAAAGAAATGATCTTTGTTCCTGGCCAGTATTGGGGTAATGGACGTGAGGACGAGTTGAAATCCCTCAATGAAAATCTCCCAAGTTCAACATCCATGACCTTGACGGGTGGTAAGATTTGGGGTGAAGTCTCTGAAAGCTTCCTTTCAACTCTCAAGAACAATCTATCCGCAGGTGGCAAGACCTATCGCCCAGTTTCACTTTGGATTAACTGGCCTGTAACAGATAACTCGAAACAACACTTGATTCTAGGTGGTGGTGAGAAATTCCTTCATCCAAATGTGGATCCAAGCTTGCTATCTGGTATCATGTTGAACCCAATGCAACAGTCTGAACCATCTAAAATAGCCCTCTTTGCAGGAGCTCAATACTCATGGAAACAGTGGAAATCGGAAGAAGAAGCTAAGAAAATCAATGATATTGCCTTCAACTTTGTAGAAAATAGTCATTTTGAAGATAGCAAGGTATCGGCAGCCTTCCGTGAACTTGGTAAGCACATGATCAACCAAAACATGGATAATCGTGTCGTCAAACTAGAAGAATCTGTAGACTTGGCTCCAAAATTAACAGACTTCATGACCAAGCTCAAAGCAGGTCAGGATGTGACTGCTGAACGTGCAGCCTTGCGTGCAGAATTTGCCAAGATTAAAGAAGCAGCCGAACTCTATAAAGCATCAGGCGATAAAAAAATGGTTGCCCAAATCCACTATTGGTTAGATAATGCAATCGACCAAATGAATGCTCTCGATGCCTTCCTTACAGGAACTGAAGCCATAGCTACAAACGATGCAGCCAAACTTTGGGATAGCTACTATAAAGGTTTGAAATTGTACGAACAGTCTCAAACTCACACCTTCCATTATGTAGACCATATGGAAAAAGCTGAATTGGGTGTTCAACATATTCGTCCATTTATCCTATCCTTGAAAGAAGTTCTAGCGTCTGAAGTTCAAAAAGTCTTGCACCCAGATCAAATCATCAGCACCTTTATCACCAATCGAACAGGTGTAGAGGGTGGTTTGGCAGAAGTGACGGATGGCGACTTGGCAACTCATGCGATTATTAAATCACCAAATAGCATCAAGACAGGTGATTATATTGGTATGAAGTTCAACAAGCCAGTAGCGATTCAAACCTTGACCTTTGCTATGGGAACGCAGGCAAATCCGCGTGATACTTTTAGTAAGGCAGAAGTGCAGTATCTAGATGAAAATGACAACTGGGTAACCTTGAAAGAGCCAAGCTATGTCGGAAATGAATCCCTGCTTAAGTTTGAGAATCTCAACATCAAGGCCAAGGCAGTTCGCATGATTGCGACAGCAGACCGCGAGAACACTTGGTTTGCAGTTCAGGAAATTGCAGTCAACCGTCCAGTTGAAAAAGCTCGTAGCCAACAAGCAACGACAGTTAGTCTAAGCTCAAATCTAGTTTACAAACTAAATACCTCAGCCCGTCAAATCACTGATGGCAAGGACAATACAGAAGCCATGATGGCAAATGCTGACGGTAGCAATACGACACCAGTAGATGCCTGGGCACAACTTGACCTCGGTGAAGTCAAGTCAGTCACTAAAGTACGACTTCGCCAAGGAACGGGTGATAAGCTTGCCGCAGGTGTACTTGAGTACTCTACAGATGGAACTGCATGGCAAGAGTTGGATCGCCTATCAGGTGAGCAAACCAAGGAAGTGACTAGAGCAATCAATGCTCGCTACATCCGAGTACGCAATACCAAGGCCCTCGACCTCTGGTGGCGTATCCAAGACTTCTCTGTTGAGACACGCTCTGGAAACAGTGAGTTAACGGACACCAACGTTGATGCCTTGAAGGAAACGCCGGTAGTGGATAGCTTGGGACATTATGAACTTCAAATTCCAGCTGGAACCAAACTCCCTGCTCATAGCTATCTAGGTATGAAGCTTGACCGTATCCATCAAATCAAGAGCATCCAGCTCAAAGGTCAGGCCAACCCAGCTCTTAGTCTTGAGTACTCTGCAAATGCGCAAGAATGGATGCCAGCTAGCCAGTTGACTGATAGATCTGCAGCAAGCCACTTAGTACGTTATGTGCGTCTGGTCAATAAAACAGATCAGGAACAAGCTGTGACAGCCACTTCTCTCCTTGTGACGACTAAAGAAGTGCAACCAACCAAACTAGAATCTACAACAATGGGCATTCATCCAACATACGGAAGCAATGATGTTCGTAAGCTGAACAACCTAGATCAACTATTTGACGGTGTTTATAACAACTTCGTTGAGTTTTCAGACTACGCCCATAAAGATGGTCACGTAACCTTGAAACTTGGTAGCGAACGTACCATCAAGAAGATCAGAGCCTACATCCAAGACGGAACTCAAAACTACCTTCGTGATGGGAAGATCCAAGTCAGCCAAGACGGTAAAACTTGGACAGATGTCGTGACAGTAGGAGATGGTGTGGCCAATAGCCAACACGATGATTCATTGACAGATGGTTGGACACATGATTCTAAGATGCCAGGAAATCGCTATATCGAGGGTGAATTGACGACACCAGTTAAGGCTAACTATCTCCGTGTCCTCTATACAGCAGACTATGACGCCCGTTTTGTAGGCTTTACAGAATTGGTCATCAACGATGGTGAATTTGTCAAACCAATCAATGATCCAACAGTAGAAGGAAGTAGTGGAGAAAGCCAGGGCAACCTTTATAATAATCTTGTAGACGGCAAAGTCTTGACCAGCTACAAGTCTGAAAAAGATAAGGGCGAGTTGGTTTATCACTTGTCTGAATCAACCAAAGCGAACCACCTTCGTCTCGTTTCCAGTCTTCCTGAAGGAGCGCAAGCACGTGTTCTTGCTAGAACACTTAAGGATGGCCAAGACAGTTGGCTAGACCTCGGTGCCATTACATCTAGTCTCCAAACTTTTGCTATCCGAAATGGTGGCTCTCTTCTAGACGTCAAATTAGTCTGGGAAGGCGGCAAGGCTGAGTTTTATGAATTGGCGAGCTTCTATCAAGAATTAACAGAAGAAGCTGTTCAATCAAGCAAGGGCGAAGAACCAGCACCCGTTCTTGAGGTTCCTGAATTCACGGGTGGTGTCAATGCAACTGAGGCCTTGGTACATGAAGTACCAGCCTACACAGGCCCATTAGCAACAGTAGGTGACCAAACTGCTCCAACAGTAGAGAAACCTGAGTTTCAAGGTGGTGTCAATGCAGTTGAAGCCTTGGTACATGAGCTTCCAGAGTACACAGGCCCATTATCGACAGTAGGTGACCAACCAGCTCCGACAGTTGAGAAGCATGAGTTCCAGGGCGGTGTCAATGCAGTTGAAGCTTTGGTACATGAAGTACCAGAGTACACAGGCCCATTATCGACAGTAGGTAACCAAGCCGCTCCAACAGTAGAGAAACCTGAGTTTAAACTTAGCTCTTTAGCTTCCGATCAAGGTAAGATGCCAGATTATAAGCAAGAAATAGCTAGACCAGAAACAGCTGAACAAAGCTTGCCAGCAACTGGTGAAAGTCAATCTGACACAGCCCTCTTCCTAGCAGGTGTTAGCCTAGCCCTATCTGCTCTCTTTGTAGCAAAAACAAAGAAAGACTAGTATTCAACAAAACCTCTTAACAAGATTGCAAAATCCGTTTCCTATCTTTTCCAATGAGGTTTATAGTACGCAGAAAGCCTGAGAAGATTTCTTCTCAGGCTTTTGCTAATCATATAAATACGATACTGCTATGAAAAAATCACCCAGAATACTCTGGGTGATAAATGTTATGGTTGTGCTGGTTGCGGATTCTGGTTTTGTTGGCCAGGGGTTGTATTTGATTGTTGCGTATTATTGTTAGGATTGGTAGTCGTACTATTATTTGTGCTTGTATTTGTGCTTGGAGTAGTTGAGCTAGACTGTGAAGTTGAGCTTTCTGATGTCGAGCTTGAACTTTCAGTTGATGGGGTTTGCTGTGGAGCAGGTGTAGTCCATGTAGAACGAGCACCATTTTTAAATACGAATTCTCCACTTCTGTAGAGGCCCTCAGGCATAGTCCAGTCACCAGGATGATCATCTTCAGAGAGATAAGTCATCATTGAACGGTAGACCTTAGCAGCGACATAGAAGCCATCACCAACGATAGGAGTAAGACGATTTGAGTAACCTGTCCAAACTGCCATTGAATATTTACGAGTATAGCCAACGAACATTTCGTCCGGAGCTACATAACCCGTATTTTTAATGTAGTTTTCAATCTCATCATCTGTATAGTTTGACGTACCAGTTTTACCAGCTTGTGGTAGCCAAGGGAGGTAGGCTCCTCGACCAGTTCCGTATGCCAAGACAGTTTTCATCATATCTGTCATCATATAGGCGGTCGTTTCTTTCATAGCACGTGTACCAGAATCAGAGAATTCTTTTGAACTGCCATCACTAAAGACAATCTTGTTGATATACATAGGTTTACGGTAGATACCGCCATTGGCAAAAGCAGCATAAGCCGCAGCCATCTTCTCGCTGCTTGCTCCATACTTTTTGTCAGATTCAGTTGTATTACTTGAAATAGCATTAGCATAGTGTATGCTTGGGTAGTCAATACCGAGTCCATTTAGGAAGGTCTTGGCACGATCGAGCCCTACTTTCTCTAGCGTTTCTACAGCCGGCACATTCCGTGATTGCTGGAGAGCATACTGGAGTGTTATGTTTCCAAAGTAACTCTTATCCCAGTTATAGACAGGGGTAGAGGTTCCAGGGTAATTATAAGGACTATCGTGAACAATCGAAGCAGTTGAATCATAAACGCCATATTCCAAAGCAGGAGCATAGTCTGTAATAGGCTTCATGGTAGAACCCCAGTCACGGTTAGTTTCTACAGCTTGGTTTATTCCAAAGGAAACGTTACTTGATTGGTGGCGAGCACCTAATTGGGCAATGACTTTCCCGTTTGTGACATCAACGATAGTAGAGGCCACCTGTAACTCATCATCTGGATAGTTGACATACTCGTCCGTATTGTAAATATCCCAGAGACGTTGTTGGACCTTAGAATCAACGTTTGTGTAGACTTCCATACCCGTAGTTAAAAGGTTGTAACCTGTTTCCTGTTCAACTTGGTCAATCACCTCTTTGAGGTAATTATCCATGTATGGAGGATAACTATTAGCCGATTTTAGACTTTGAAGTCCATCTGTAATCGGAGTATTAATCGCTTTTTCATATTGCTCAGCTGAAATGTAACCTTGCCCCTTCATCTCAGAGAGGACGAGATTACGACGTTCTTGAGCGGCTTCTGGATGCGAGTAAGGGTCATACTGGTTTGGAGCCTGAGGCATACCAGCAAGGAGGGCCAATTGAGGGATGCTCAAATCTTTAAGGTCTTTGCCATAGTAACTTTGGGCAGCTGTCTGCATTCCGTAGTTACCGTTTGACATGTAAACCTTGTTGATGTAGTAGGTCAAGATCTCTTGCTTAGTCGCTTTTTGTTCTAGCTGAACGGCTAACCAAGCTTCCTGGGCCTTACGAGAAAGAGTCTGATCAGAAGTTGACGTAGAGAAATAAGTTAACTTAATCAACTGCTGCGTCAAGGTGGAAGCTCCTTGCAGACCTCCACCACCACGAAGGTTTCGTAGGGTAGCACCTAGGATACGGATCGTGTCGATTCCTCGGTGATTAAAGAAGCGATGGTCCTCAATCGAAACAATAGCGTTGACCAAATCGGTCGGTATTTCGTTTGCTTGGGCATTGACCCGACGTTCCGATCCAAGATCAGCGATAAGTTCATCATTGCTATCATAGATCTTACTTGACGTTGTAGCAACTAGTTTACTTTCAGATAGGGCTGGAGTCTTGCTAACATAGTAGAGAAAGAGACCTCCGCCCAGCATAATAGCTGCGATAAATACAGTTAAGAAGCAGATACTGATATATTTAGCTATTCGCAGGATATTTTGTTTGTTCATCTTGTTTTACCACCTAGTAAATGTTCTTTGATAATATCGAGATAGGGAATCTGGGGAAAGGCACCCAGCTCAATCCTATATCCATTTTCTCGAATATATCCAAGTGGCATTGACTTTTGTCCCTTATCTTGATGATAGAAACGAATCAGGTCAACAGCCGGCAATAAATAAGTTTCTTGCTGAGAAGCAAAGTGAAGAAGGACAAAGCAGATTCCTCGCTGGGCAAGGACCTGTTCCATATGCTGAATCTGATGGTGATGGAAATTCTTCATCGGAATCGCATGTTTTTGCCTAGTTTCCTTTGCTTCAAAGTCGATGTAATATCCATCATAAACCCCTGAATAGTCTGTGGTTGAGGCTTGTCTAAAGTAGGCTTCAACGATCTTGGCTCGACTTCGTTGGGGATAGTCAACACGTACGATTTGGACGGGAGTTGGTTTCTTGTGAATCACTGCCATCCCATGCGACAAGTAATAATCGTTCGTAGCGTTGATCATCTTTTCAAAAGACATTCCCCGATTTGCGAAATTTTTAGTTTGTGACGGGGGAGCTTGTCTCTTCTGTGATGAAATTTTATGTGGATAGTTGACCATAATTCTCCTTATTGGTACAATAACATCACTCTATTATATCATAAATTTACAAAGAAAGGGTTAAAAATGACAACAGCCTTGATTTCAGGTTATTCTGCCTTCGACCTTGGTCTCTTTAATGACAAGGATATTCGCGTTGATATTATCAAAACAGCTATTCGGAGAGACCTGGAGCGTCTAGCAGAGGAAGGGGTGACCTGGCTTGTCTTTACTGGGGCTCTGGGCTTTGAGTACTGGGTGCTTCAGGTGGCGAAAGACATGAAAATAGACTATGAATTTCAGCTGGCGACCATTTTTGATTTTGAAACCCATGGCAGTAACTGGAATGAAGCCAATCAAGTGAAGTTGAGCGAATTCAAGCAAGTTGATTTTGTCAAATATGCCTATCCACAGTATGAACACAAGGGACAACTACGTGATTATCAGAAATTTTTACTGGAGAACACAGATATTTGCTATCTTTTTTATGATGAAGAAAACAAAACTAAGTTACAATATTTTTACCAAATGATAAAAAATCAAGCGGACTATGTTACAAGGCAATTAACATTTGATGAGTTAAATGAACTAGCAGAAAATTTTTCTGAAAAGTAACCCTTTGACCTTGATTTTTACTTGTATTTTTTTATATAATAATACTAGTAACCCAGAATGGAGAGAGACATGGCAAGTATTATATTTTCAGCAAAAGATATTTTTGAACAAGAGTTTGGACGCGAAGTACGTGGATATAGCAGAGCAGAGGTGGATGAATTCCTCGATGATGTGATTAAGGATTATGAAACCTACGCAGCTTTGGTTAAATCCCTTCGCCAAGAAATTGCCGATTTGAAGGAGGAGTTGTCTCGTAAACCACAGGCGACTCCAACTCAACCAGACTCTATTGAAGTAACAGCTTCTACTTCAATGACAAACTTTGATATTTTGAAACGCTTAAATCGTCTCGAAAAAGAAGTATTTGGTAAGCAAATCTTAGACAACCAAGATTGATATTGAATAAGGGATGAGTGCAATTTTTGGATAATCGCGTGAAGAGGTTCTCTTTTCATGAGGAAAGTCCATGCTAGCACAGGCTGTGATGCCTGTAGTGTTTGTGCTAGGCGAATCCATAAGCCTAGGGACGAGTGATCGTTACGGCAGTCGAAATGGCTAAGTCTTCGGATAGGTCAGAATAGGCTTGAAAGTGCCACAGTGACGGAGTCTTTCTGGAAACAGAGAGAGTGGAACGCGGTAAACCCCTCAAGCTAGCAACCCAAATTTTGGTCGGGGCATGGAGTGCACGGAAACGAACGTAGTACTCTGACTGCTAGCAGATTTATGCTGTTAGCGGTAGACAGATGATTATCGAAGGAAGTGGTCCTAGTCACTTCTGGAACAAAACATGGCTTATAGAAAATTGCATATAGGTTGAGGCTGAGAAATCTTTCTCAACCTCATTTTTTAAAGTGAACAAGAGAAAGGTCCTGCAAGACTAGAAATGAAAGAACAATTTAATTTAATCGCAACTGCTGCGGCGGGTCTTGAGGCTGTCGTTGGACGAGAAGTGCGAGATCTGGGTTATGATTGCCAGGTTGAGAATGGACGTGTCCGCTTCCAAGGAGATGTGAAGGCAATCATTGAGACCAATCTTTGGCTTCGTGCAGCGGATCGCATCAAGATTGTAGTCGGAAGCTTTCCAGCTAAGACCTTTGAAGAGCTTTTTCAAGGTGTTTTGGCTCTAGATTGGGAAAACTATCTCCCGCTTGGGGCGCGTTTCCCGATTTCAAAGGCTAAATGTGTTAAATCAAAACTTCATAACGAGCCCAGTGTTCAGGCCATTTCTAAGAAAGCTGTTGTGAAGAAATTACAAAAACACTATGCCCGCCCAGAAGGAATTCCCTTGATGGAAACTGGTCCTGAGTTTAAGATTGAGGTATCCATCCTTAAGGATGTGGCAACTGTTATGATTGACACGACAGGTTCTAGCCTCTTTAAACGTGGTTATCGTACGGAAAAAGGTGGAGCTCCTATCAAGGAAAATATGGCAGCGGCCATTTTGCAACTTTCTAACTGGTATCCAGACAAGCCCTTGATTGATCCGACCTGTGGTTCAGGAACTTTCTGCATCGAGGCGGCTATGATTGCTAGAAAGATGGCTCCAGGACTTCGCCGTTCCTTTGCTTTTGAGGAATGGAACTGGGTCAGCGATCGGTTAATCCAAGAAGTTCGCACAGAGGCGGCTAAGAAAATTGATCGTGAACTTGAGCTGGACATTATGGGCTGTGATATAGATGCTCGCATGGTGGAAATTGCCAAGGCAAATGCTCAAGCAGCAGGTGTCGCAGGTGATATCACCTTTAAGCAAATGCGGGTACAGGACTTGCGCACTGACAAGATTAATGGCGTTATCATTTCCAATCCACCATATGGGGAGCGTTTGTCCGATGATGCAGGAGTTACGAAACTTTATGCTGAGATGGGACAGGTCTTTGCACCACTGAAAACCTGGAGTAAGTTTATCCTGACGAGTGATGAAGCTTTTGAAAGTAAGTACGGAAGTCCAGCGGATAAAAAACGAAAACTCTATAACGGGACCTTAAAAGTGGATTTGTATCAATACTTTGGTCAGCGTGTGAAACGCCAAGAGGTAAAATAGAAAGGTAAACTCATGAGCAAGAAAAGACATGATCGTCATAAAAAAGAACAGCAAGAGCCACAATTCGACTTTGACGAAGCAAAAGATTTGACTGTTGGTCAAGCAATTCGTAAGAATGAGGAGGTTGAGGCTGGAGTATTGCCTGAAGACAATATCTTGGACAAATACATCAAACAGCACCGCGAAGAGATCGAGGCAGATAAGTTCGAAACTCGTCAGTTTGAAAAAGAAGAATTGGCTTCTACTCGAAACTTAGAGGAATTGATCCAAGAAGTTCGTGAAACAAGTGAACTTTCTGGAGAGGTAGAAGGTTCAGATGTGGTTTCCGAGGAATCTATTGAAGAGATAGACAATGAAGAAACTACTCAGTTTGTTCCTCCACTTCAAGATGAAGAAAGTACTGAAATGGAGCCTCTCGTTTTAACAGAAACAGCATCCAAGGAAATGAATGAGGAAAATGAGGAACAAGAAGAAACCTATACTTCCCTATCACGATCAGTACAGACGGAACCTGAAACAGGCTCTAAAAAGAAACGTCTGATTACTATCGTTTCTGTGGTAGCTGCGATTCTTGTTCTTGCTGGGACGTATTATGTTTACCGTCAGGTATCTCGTTCAAACCAAGAAATTCAGTCTTCTCAAGCATCTTCAGGAAATCAAGAATCGCAAACCGACTTGCAAGAGTTCAATACGCTTTATGATTCCTTCTATACAGATGCCAATAAGACTGCTTTAAAAAATAGCCAGTTCGATAAGTTGAGCCAGCTAAAAACCTTACTGGATAAGTTAGAAGGTAGCCGTGATTATACACTAGCTAAGTCAAAATACGATAGCCTAGCAACTCAAATCGAGGCCATTCAAGATGTCAACGCCCTCTTTGAAAGTCCAGCTATTACTGATGGTGTCTTGAATACCAATGCTAAAGCCAAGGCGGATGCTAAGTTCACGGAAGTTAAAACGGGAAATACAGAGCTTGATAAACTGTTAGATCAGGCGATTAGTCTTGGTAAGAGTCAACAAACCAGTGCTTCCAGCTCAAGTTCTAGCACGAGTCAAGCAAGCTCAAGTTCAGCTACAGAAAGCAGTGCAAGCAGTACGACGCCTTCAACAAGTACCACAGCACCGGCTAGAGATACAAATGGTGGTTTATCTGGCGATGGGGTTAATCTTCAAAGAAGTGCTAGTCGTGTACCCTACAACCAATCAGCTGTAGACGATAGCAATAACCCTGCTTGGACGTTTGCAGATGGTGTATTGGAACAAATCCTAGCAACCTCACGTGCTCGTGGCTATATCACTGGCAACCAATACATTCTCGAACGTGTCAATATTGTAAACGGAAACGGCTATTACAACCTCTACAAACCAGATGGAACCTACCTCTTCACCCTCAACTGTAAGACTGGTTACTTTGTAGGGAATGGTTCTGGCCATGCAGATGACTTGGACTATTAGGAGTCCGTTACAAAATTCTTTTCTTTCATAGGTAAAAATGATAAAATAAAACAAATTAAATAAGAGGAGTGTCACATGACAAAAGCTAACTTTGGTGTCGTAGGTATGGCCGTAATGGGTCGTAACCTTGCCCTAAATATCGAATCTCGTGGTTATACAGTTGCCATTTACAACCGTAGTAAAGAAAAAACAGAAGACGTAATTGCTTGCCATCCTGAAAAGAACTTTGTACCAAGCTATGACGTTGAAAGTTTTGTAAACTCAATCGAAAAACCACGTCGTATCATGCTGATGGTTCAAGCTGGGCCTGGTACAGACGCTACTATTCAAGCCCTTCTTCCCCACCTTGACAAGGGTGATATCTTGATTGACGGAGGAAACACTTTCTACAAAGATACTATCCGTCGTAATGAAGAATTGGCAAACTCAGGTATCAACTTTATCGGTACTGGAGTTTCTGGTGGTGAAAAAGGTGCCCTTGAAGGTCCTTCTATCATGCCTGGTGGACAAAAAGAAGCCTACGAATTGGTTGCGGATGTTCTCGAAGAAATCTCAGCTAAAGCACCAGAAGATGGCAAACCATGTGTGACTTACATCGGTCCTGATGGAGCTGGTCACTATGTGAAAATGGTCCACAACGGTATCGAGTATGGTGACATGCAATTGATCGCAGAAAGCTATGACTTGATGCAACACTTGCTAGGCCTTTCTGCAGAAGACATGGCTGAAATCTTTACTGAGTGGAACAAGGGTGAGTTGGACAGCTACTTGATCGAAATCACAGCTGATATCTTGAGCCGTAAAGATGATGAAGGTCAAGATGGACCAATCGTAGACTACATCCTTGATGCTGCAGGTAACAAGGGAACTGGTAAATGGACTAGCCAATCAGCACTTGACCTTGGTGTGCCATTGTCACTTATCACTGAGTCAGTATTTGCCCGCTACATCTCTACATACAAAGAAGAGCGTGTACATGCTAGCAAAGTCCTTCCAAAACCAGCTGCCTTCAAGTTTGAAGGTGACAAGGCTGAGTTGATCGAAAAGATCCGTCAAGCCCTTTACTTCTCAAAAATCATCTCATACGCACAAGGTTTTGCCCAATTGCGTGTGGCTTCTAAAGAAAATAACTGGAACTTGCCATTTGCGGATATCGCATCTATCTGGCGTGATGGCTGTATCATCCGTTCTCGTTTCTTGCAAAAGATTACAGATGCCTACAACCGCGATGCTGATCTTGCAAACCTTCTCTTGGATGAGTACTTCTTGGATGTTACTGCTAAGTACCAACAAGCAGTTCGTGATATCGTAGCTCTTGCTGTTCAAGCTGGTGTACCAGTGCCAACCTTCTCAGCAGCTATTACTTACTTTGATAGCTATCGTTCAGCAGACCTTCCTGCAAACTTGATCCAAGCACAACGTGACTACTTTGGTGCACACACTTATCAACGTAAAGACAAAGAAGGAATCTTCCACTACTCTTGGTATGACGAGAAATAAGTAGGTCTGCCATGGGGAAACGGATTTTATTACTTGAGAAAGAACGAAATCTCGCTCATTTTCTCAGTCTGGAACTCCAAAAAGAGCAATACCGTGTTGATCTGGTCGAGGAGGGACAAAAAGCCCTCTCCATGGCTCTCCAGATAGATTATGACTTGATTTTACTGAATGCTCGTCTGGGGGATATGACGGCCCAGGATTTTGCAGAGAGGCTGAGTCGGACAAAATCTGCCTCAGTGATAATGGTCTTGGACCATCGCGAAGAATTGCAAGACCAGATTGAGACAATCCAGCGCTTCGCCGTTTCTTACATCTATAAGCCAGTGATTATTGATCAGCTGGTGGCTCGTATTTCAGCGATTTTCCGAGGTCGGGACTTTATCGACCAACACTGTAGTCAGATGAAGGTCCCAACGTCTTACCGCAATTTGCGTATGGATGTAGAACATCATACCGTTTATCGTGGCGAGGAGATGATTGCTCTGACGCGCCGTGAGTATGACCTTTTGGCCACTCTCATGGGAAGCAAGAAGGTCTTGACTCGTGAGCAGTTGTTGGAAAGTGTTTGGAAGTACGAAAGTGCGACAGAAACCAATATCGTGGATGTTTATATCCGTTATCTACGTAGCAAGCTTGATGTAAAAGGTCAAAAAAGCTACATTAAAACCGTGCGTGGTGTTGGGTACACCATGCAAGAATAGAAAAGCAGTTGCAGTTTTGTAACTGCTTTTTTTGAGAAATTTCTATATATTGACATACAATAAAGTCTTTGCTACAATCAGTTATGGAGGAAAGATCTAATGAAAAAATTTAAAATAATGATGCAAGTTGGACTCGCAGTCTTTTGCTTTGCTTTGCTAGCGACAAGCACCGTCTTTGCGGATGATACTGATTCAGAAGGCTGGCAATTTGTCCAAGAAAATGGTAGAACCTACTATAAGAAGGGAGAACTCAAAGAAACCTACTGGCGAGTGATTGATGGTAAGTACTATTATTTTGATCCTTTATCTGGAGAGATGGTTGTCGGCTGGCAATATATACCTGCTCCACACAAAGGGGTTACGATTGGTTCTTCTCTAAGGCAAGATGTTGCTTTTAGACCAGATTGGTTTTACTTTGGTCAAGATGGGGTACTACAAGAATTTGTTGGCAAGCAAGTTTTAGAAGCAAAAACTGCTACAAATACCAACAAACATCATGGGGAACAATATGATAGTCCAGCAGAGAAACGAGTCTATTATTTTGGAGATCAGCGTAGCTATCACACTTTAAAAACTGGTTGGATTTCTGACGAAGGGCATTGGTATTATTTACAGGAGGATGGTAGCTTCGATGCTCGTATCGACAGTTTAACGGTTGGGGAGCTAGTGCGTGGCTGGACCAATGATAACTCAACTTGGTACTATCTAGATCCAGAAACTGGTATCATGCAAACTGGTTGGAAACAACTTGGCAATAAGTGGTACTATCTCCGTTCATCAGGAGCAATGGCGACTGGCTGGTATCAAGAAGGCTCAACTTGGTATTATTTAGATGAACCAAATGGCGATATGAAAACGGGCTGGCAATACCTTGGGAACAAGTGGTACTATCTCCGTTCATCAGGATCTATGGCAACTGGCTGGTATCAGGAAGGCTCGACTTGGTACTACTTACATGCAAGTAATGGAGATATGAAGACAGGCTGGTTCCAGGTCAATGGCAAATGGTACTACGCTTACAGCTCAGGTGCTTTAGCAGTGAATACGACCGTAGAAGGCTATTCGGTCAACTATAATGGCGAGTGGGTTCAATAATGAAAGAGGCGATTGTGAAGGAAACAATCGCTTTTTTTGTGAAAATATAATAAAATAGATAGGAGAAAATACTACTGTATGAAATGAGACGGTCTTTTCGTCTGGTTAAAGGAAAACATGACAAAAAAAGTTGGTGTCGGTCAGGCACATAGTAAGATTATTTTAATAGGGGAGCATGCGGTCGTCTACGGCTATCCTGCTATTTCCCTGCCTCTCTTAGAGGTGGAGGTGACATGTAAGGTGGTCCCTGCTGAAAGTCCGTGGCGTCTCTATGAGGAGGATACCTTGTCCATGGCGGTTTATGCTTCGCTGGAGTATTTGGATATCAAAGAAGCCTGCATTCGATGTGTGATTGACTCGGCTATCCCTGAAAAACGGGGAATGGGTTCGTCAGCGGCTATCAGCATAGCAGCCATTCGAGCTGTTTTTGACTACTATCAAGCCGACCTGCCTCATGATGTACTAGAAATCTTGGTCAATCGGGCTGAGATGATTGCCCATATGAATCCAAGCGGTTTGGATGCTAAGACCTGTCTCAGTGACCAGCCCATTCGCTTTATCAAGAATGTTGGTTTTACAGAACTTGAGATGAACCTATCTGCCTATTTGGTGATTGCAGATACAGGTGTGTATGGTCACACTCGTGAAGCCATCCAAGTGGTTCAAAGCAAGGGGAAGGATGCTCTGCCGTTTTTGCATGCCCTGGGAGAATTGACCCAGCAGGCAGAAGAGGCAATTAGACGAGAAGATGCTGAGGGACTGGGACAAATCTTCAGTCAAGCGCATTTACATTTAAAAGAAATTGGTGTTAGTAGCCCTGAGGCAGACTCCCTCGTTGAAACGGCTCTGAGCCAGGGTGCTCTAGGTGCCAAGATGAGTGGTGGTGGGCTAGGAGGCTGTATCATAGCCTTGGCAACCAATTTGACTCAAGCTCAAGAACTAGCAGAAAGATTAGAAGAGAAAGGAGCTGTTCAGACATGGATCGAAAGCCTGTAACAGTACGTTCCTACGCAAATATTGCCATTGTCAAATATTGGGGAAAGAAAAAAGAAAAAGAGATGGTTCCTGCTACTAGCAGTATCTCTTTGACTTTGGAAAATATGTACACAGAGACGACTTTGTCGCCTTTACCGACGGATGCGACTGCTGATGCCTTTTATATCAATGGTCAACTTCAGAGTGAGGATGAGCATGCCAAAATGAGCAGAATCATTGACCGTTACCGCCCAGAAGGTGAGGGCTTTGTCCGTATTGATACCCAAAACAACATGCCTACCGCAGCGGGCTTGTCCTCAAGTTCCAGTGGTTTGTCCGCCTTGGTCAAGGCCTGTAATGCTTATTTCCAGCTTGGTTTGAATCAGAGTCAGTTGGCGCAGGAAGCTAAGTTTGCCTCAGGTTCTTCCTCTCGGAGCTTTTATGGACCACTAGGTGCCTGGGATAAGGATAGTGGGGAAATTTACTCTGTTGATACAGACCTGAAACTAGCTATGATTATGTTGGTGTTAGAGGATAAGAAAAAACCAATTTCTAGCCGTGATGGAATGAAACTTTGTGTGGAAACCTCGACGACCTTTGATGATTGGGTTCGTCAGTCTGAGAAGGATTATCAGGAGATGCTGGTTTATCTCAAAGAGAATGACTTTGCCAAGGTTGGGGAATTAACGGAGAAAAATGCACTAGCCATGCATGCTACGACCAAAACAGCATCACCAGCTTTTTCTTATCTGACGGATGCAACTTATGAAGCGATGAACTTTGTCCGCCAGCTTCGTGAGCAAGGCGAAGCCTGCTACTTTACCATGGATGCTGGTCCCAATGTCAAGGTCCTCTGTCAGGAGAAAGACTTGGAGCATTTGTCAGAAATTTTCGGTCAACGTTACCGCTTGATTGTGTCAAAAACAAAGGATTTGAGCCAAGATGATTGCTGTTAAAACTTGCGGGAAACTCTATTGGGCAGGTGAATATGCTATTTTAGAGCCAGGACAGTTGGCCTTGATAAAGGCGATACCTATCTATATGAGGGGAGAGATTGCCTTTTCTGATAGCTACCGTATCTATTCAGATCTGTTTGATTTTGCAGTGGACTTGACGCCAAATCCTGACTACAGCTTGATTCAAGAAACGATTGCTCTAGTGGAAGATTTCCTCGTTTATCGTGGGCAAGCCTTGCGACCTTTTTTCTTGGAAATCCGTGGAAAAATGGAACGCGAAGGCAAAAAGTTTGGTCTGGGTTCTAGTGGTAGCGTCGTTGTCTTGGTGATCAAGGCCCTGCTGGCTCTATATGATATTACGGTTGATCCGGAACTCTTGTTCAAGCTGGTAAGCGCAGTCTTGCTCAAGCGAGGCGACAATGGTTCTATGGGAGACCTTGCCTGTATTGTGGCAGAAGATTTGATTCTCTACCAGTCGTTTGATCGCCAAAAGGTGGCTGCTTGGTTGCAAGAAGAAAGCTTGGCGACGGTTTTAGAGCGTGATTGGGGATTTTCAATCTCACACGTACAACCTGCCCTAGCATGTGATTTCCTAGTTGGATGGACCAAGCAAGTGGCCGTATCGAGTCAAATGGTTCAGCAAATCAAGCAAAACATAGGCCAGAATTTTTTAAGTTCCTCAAAAGCAACGGTGTCTGCTTTGGTAGAAGCCTTGGAGCAGGGGAATGCCGAAAAAGTTATTGAGCAGGTGGAAACAGCCAGTCAGCTTTTAGAAGGTTTGAGCCCAGATATTTACACACCTTCGCTGAGACAGTTGAAAGAAGCCAGTCAAGATTTGCAGGCTGTTGCCAAGAGTAGTGGGGCTGGTGGTGGTGACTGTGGGATTGCCTTGAGTTTTGATGAGCAATCAACTGAAACCTTAAAAAATCGCTGGGCCGATCTGGGGATTGAGCTCTTATACCAAGAAAGGATAGGACATGACGACAAATCGTAAGGATGAGCATATCCGCTATGCCCTTGAGCAGAAAAGTTCCTATAATAGCTTTGATGAGGTGGAGTTGATTCATTCTTCCCTGCCTCTTTATGACCTGAATGAGATTGATTTGTCTACAGAGTTTGCAGGTCGAAAGTGGGATTTTCCTTTTTATATCAATGCCATGACAGGTGGGAGCGATAAGGGGAGAGAAATCAATCAAAAACTGGCTCAGGTGGCAGAAGCCTGTGGGATTTTGTTTGTGACGGGCTCTTATAGCGCAGCCCTCAAAGATCCAACAGATGACTCTTTTTCTGTCAAATCTAGCCATCCAAATCTCCTACTTGGAACCAATATTGGCTTGGACAAGCCTGTTGAGTTAGGACTTCAGACTGTAGAAGCGATGAATCCTCTCCTCCTGCAAGTGCATGTCAATGTCATGCAGGAATTGCTCATGCCAGAGGGAGAAAGAAAGTTTCGAAGCTGGCAATCGCATCTGGCAGATTATAGCAAGCAAATCCCAGTTCCTATTGTCCTAAAGGAAGTGGGTTTTGGGATGGATGTAAAGACTATCGAAAGAGCCTATGAACTGGGTGTTCGAACGGTTGACCTGTCAGGTCGTGGTGGCACCAGCTTTGCCTATATCGAAAACCGTCGCAGTGGCCAACGTGACTACCTCAATCAATGGGGCCAGTCCACCATGCAAGCCCTTCTCAATGCCCAAGACTGGAAAGACAAGGTCGAACTTTTGGTTAGCGGAGGGGTTCGGAACCCGCTGGATATGATTAAGTGCTTGGTCTTTGGAGCCAAGGCTGTGGGACTGTCACGTACCGTTCTGGAATTGGTTGAAACCTACTCGGTCGAAGAAGTGATTGGCATTGTCCAAGGCTGGAAAGCAGATCTACGTTTGATCATGTGTGCTCTTAATTGTGCCACCATAGCAGATCTGCAAAACGTAGACTATATTCTTTACGGTAAACTAAAAGAAGCAAAAGATTAGATGTAGAGAGGTCGGGACAAGAATCCCGCCCTTTTTTGTAGCCTTTTGTCAACTGTAGTGGTCTGAAAGAACCTAGCTTGTAGGAGCGATTTCTGTCCTATCTCCTTTTTCCATCCTCAGACCGAGGTGACTTTTTTGAATTGTGATAAAATAGAAAAGAGAGGATACAGCTATGAAAAAATTTCAAATCTTTTTATTTATCGAAGCCTGTCTGTTGACGGGAGCTCTGATTTTGATGGTATCAGAGCATTTTTCGCGTTTTCTGCTGATTCTATTCCTCTTTTTGCTCTTGCTCCGCTATTATACAGGTAAGGAGGGCAACAATGTCTTCCTCCTTGTAGCGACTATTCTTTTCTTTTTCATCGTCATGCTTAATCCCTTTGTGATTTTAGCTATCTTTGTAGCGGTGATCTACTGTCTCTTTCTTCTCTATCCGATGATGAATCAAGAAAGAGAGGAGACCGACTTGGTCTTTGAAGAGGTGGTAACGGTTAAAAATGAACACAATCCTTGGTTTGGCAATCTCCATCATTTCTCTAGCCATCAGACCTGCCAGTTTGACGATATCAACCTCTTTCGCCTCATGGGCAAGGACACCATACATTTGGAAAGAGTTATCCTAACCAATCATGACAATGTCATTATCCTTAGAAAGATGGTCGGAACGACTAGGATTATCGTACCTGTAGATGTGGAAATCAGCCTCAGTGTCAACTGCCTCTATGGAGATTTAACTTTCCTCAATCAACCCAAGCGAGCCCTCCGCAATGAACACTATCATCAGGAGACCAGAGACTATCTCAAGAGTAACAAGAGCGTCAAGATTTTCCTAACTACTATGGTTGGCGATGTGGAGGTGGTCAGAGGATGAAAAAGCAATCGTATCTGTTAATCGGGCTGACTTCTCTCCTTTTTATCCTCTTTTTGACCAATAGTCTACTTGATATTCTCAATCTTGATTGGTCCTATTTGCTACAAGATATCGAAAAACTGGAAAAGTTAATCTTCTTGATCTTGGTCTTTAGCCTTTCCATGACTTTCTTTTTTGTTCTCTTTTGGCGCGTGATAGAAGAAGTCTCTCGCAGAAAAATGCAGGTCAATCTCAAGCGACTGCTAGCAGGAAAAGAGGTGGTTGCCTTTGCAGATCCAGACTTGGATGCCAGTTTCCAATCCTTGTCTGGCAAGCTCAACCTCTTGACAGAGGCTGTTCAAAAGGCTGAAAATCAAAGCCTGATCAAGGAAGAAGCAATCATTGAGAAAGAACGAAAGCGGATAGCACGTGACTTGCACGATACAGTTAGTCAGGAGTTGTTTGCAGCCCATATGATTTTATCAGGTGTCAGCCAGCAGGCTTTGAAGCTGGATAGAGAAAAGATGCAGACCCAGTTGCAAAGTGTTGCAGCTATCCTTGAAACAGCCCAGAAAGATTTGCGGGTCTTGCTCCTACATTTGCGACCTGTTGAGTTGGAAGAGAAGAGTTTGGTTGAGGGGATTCAAATCCTCTTAAAAGAGCTTGAGGACAAGAGTGATCTCAAGGTTAGTCTCAATCAAAATGTGTCTAAATTGCCTAAGAAGATTGAAGAACATATCTTCCGTATTTTACAGGAATTGATCAGCAATACCCTCCGCCATGCCCAGGCATCTTGTTTGGATGTCTATCTCTATCAGACAGATGTTGAATTGCAGCTGAAAGTGGTGGACAATGGGATTGGTTTCCAGTTGGGGAGTTTAGACGACTTGAGTTATGGACTGCGAAATATCAAGGAGCGAGTCGAAGATATGGCAGGAAACATTCAACTTTTGACAGCACCTAAGCAAGGACTGGCGGTTGATATCCGTATTCCCCTGCTAGACAAGGAATCATAAAGGAGCAGAGATGAAAATTTTACTTGTAGATGACCATGAAATGGTTCGATTGGGCTTGAAAAGCTATTTTGATCTCCAAGACGATGTGGAAGTTGTGGGCGAGGCTGCCAACGGATCTCAAGGTATTGAGTTGGCCTTGGAATTGCGCCCAGATGTCATTGTCATGGATATTGTCATGCCTGAGATGAATGGGATTGATGCTACCTTGGCTATCCTCAAAAAATGGCCTGAAGCCAAGATATTGATTGTGACCTCTTACTTGGACAATGAAAAAATCATGCCGGTCTTGAATGCTGGTGCCAAAGGCTATATGCTTAAGACTTCAAGTGCAGATGAATTGCTCCATGCTGTCCGTAAGGTGGCTGCTGGCGAGCTGGCCATTGAACAAGAGGTCAGCAAGAAGGTTGAATACCACCGCAATCATATGGAACTTCATGAAGAATTGACTGCACGTGAGCGAGATGTACTTCAGTTAATCGCCAAGGGCTACGAAAATCAGCGGATCGCAGATGAACTCTTTATCTCTCTCAAGACGGTCAAGACCCATGTGTCCAATATCCTTGCCAAACTTGAGGTCAGCGATCGCACCCAGGCGGCGGTCTATGCCTTCCAGCACCACTTGGTCGGGCAGGAGGACTTTTAGATGAGTCTTGCAGATTTACTTGAGGAGCTAGAAGCAGCAAAAGACCCTGAAAAAGCAGGGCCTATGGAAGCCTATATGCGCCATCAATTTCCCTTTTTAGGGATTGCAGGTCCTGAAAGAAATGCACTCTATAAAAAATACTTTCCAAGCGTGAAAAAAACAAAGATTATTGATTGGGATTTTGTAGATATCTGCTGGGAAAAGGAGCCAAGAGAATACCAATATGTAGCTGCCAACTATTTGAAAGCCATGCAGTCTTATCTAACGAAGGATGATTTGCCTAAGCTTGAGCGTCTGGTCGTGACCAAGTCTTGGTGGGACACGGTAGATATCCTAGATCGAGTAGTAGGAAGTTTGGTAGCCGACTATCCAGAACTTGAAGAAGTGATTTTAAAATGGAGCCTCTCAGACAATATCTGGCTGAGACAAGTCGCTATTGACCACCAGTTGTTAAGAAAAGAAAAAACAAATGTCCAACTGATGGAAAAGATCCTGGTCAACAATCTGGACCAGACAGAATTTTTCATCAACAAAGCCATCGGCTGGGCTCTAAGAGACTACTCTAAAACCAATCCCGAATGGGTAGCACGTTTTATTGAAAAAAATAAGAAGAGAATGGCTGAACTTAGTATCAGGGAAGCGAGCAAGTACCTCTAGCACTATTGAAAAGCGCATTCATTACTTGAAAAAAGTCGCTATTATATGGTATAATGGACTGTATTAAAAATTTTAAGGAGAAATGACAGAATGTCTGTATCATTTGAAAACAAAGAAACAAACCGTGGTGTCTTGACTTTCACTATCTCTCAAGACCAAATCAAACCAGAATTGGACCGTGTATTTAACTCAGTAAAGAAAACTCTTAACGTTCCAGGTTTCCGTAAAGGTCACCTTCCACGCCCTATCTTCGACCAAAAATTTGGTGAAGAAGCTCTTTATCAAGATGCAATGAACGCACTTTTGCCAAATGCTTATGAAGCTGCAGTAAAAGAAGCTGGTCTTGAAGTCGTTGCGCAACCAAAAATTGACGTGACTTCAATGGAAAAAGGTCAAGACTGGGTTATCACTGCCGAAGTTGTGACAAAACCTGAAGTTAAATTGGGTGACTACAAAAACCTTGAAGTATCAGTTGATGTAGAAAAAGAAGTAACTGACGCTGACGTTGAAGAACGCATCGAACGCGAACGCAACAACTTGGCTGAATTGGTTATCAAAGACGGCGCTGCTGAAAATGGCGACACTGTTGTCATCGACTTCGTTGGTTCTATCGATGGTGTTGAGTTCGACGGTGGAAAAGGTGAAAACTTCTCACTTGGACTTGGATCAGGTCAATTCATCCCTGGTTTTGAAGACCAATTGGTAGGGCACTCAGCTGGCGAAACTGTTGACGTTGTCGTAACATTCCCAGAAGACTACCAAGCAGAAGACCTTGCAGGTAAAGAAGCTAAATTCGTAACAACTATCCACGAAGTAAAAGCTAAAGAAGTTCCAGCTCTTGACGATGAACTTGCAAAAGATATCGATGAAGAAGTGGAAACACTTGCTGAATTGAAAGAAAAATACCGCAAAGAATTGACTGCTGCGAAAGAAGAAGCATACAAAGATGCCCTTGAAGGTGCAGCAATTGATAAAGCTGTAGAAAACGCTGAAATCGTAGAACTTCCAGAAGAAATGATCCACGAAGAAGTTCACCGTTCAGTAAATGAATTCCTTGGAAACTTGCAACGCCAAGGTATCAACCCTGACATGTACTTCCAAATCACTGGAACTACTCAAGAAGACCTTCACAAACAATACGAAGCAGAAGCTGAGTCACGTACGAAGACTAACCTTGTTATCGAAGCAGTTGCCAAAGCTGAAGGATTTGACGCTTCAGAAGAAGAAATCCAAAAAGAAATTGAGCAATTGGCAGCAGACTACAACATGGAAGTGGCTCAAGTACAAAACTTGCTTTCAGCTGACATGTTGAAACACGATATCACTATCAAAAAAGCTGTTGAATTGATCACAAGCACTGCAACAGTAAAATAATCTTAAAAGAGAAAAAGCCCACCTGACTAGGTGGGCTTTTTGCTTGTCTATTTTCCAAAAATCTCTTTGAGGTCTGCATCTGTAATCCCGATCATGGCTGGAATACTAGACCAGTTTTCCTCGGTGAGGATGTGAGATTGTTCAGAGTCACTTGATGTGGCAGTTTCAGAGAAGGCTTGTTTGCTTTCTTCAATTTTATTTTCAATTAAATCACTGAAACGCTCAGTCAGATAGGTCTTGCGGGCAGTCCCGATATGCTTGACTGCATAGTCAAAGGCCTGTAATTCACCAAGAAGGATGAGCTTGCTCTTGGCCCGTGTGATAGCTGTGTAGATGAGATTTCGCTCCAGCATGCGCTTGCTAGCACTGGTGATGGGCAGGATGACAACAGGAAACTCACTTCCCTGAGACTTATGAATACTCATGGCATAGGCTAGTCGAATCTTGTACCATTCGTTGCGTGGATAGATGACCTCATTGCCATCAAAATCAATGACAATCTCGTCTTGTTTGGACTTGGTGTATTTTCCAGGAATCAGGTCTGTGATGTAGCCTAGGTCTCCGTTAAAGACATTGACCTCGGCATCGTTGACTAGGTGAATGACCTTGTCCCCTGTTCGATAGTGACACTGAGTTGCTTCAAAGCTAACTTGCCTCTTTTGCTGAGGATTGAGCAGGTCTTGCATGAGTTGGTTGATGGCGTCAATGCCAGCAGTTCCTCGATACATAGGCGCTAACACCTGAATATCATGAGCCGGAATGCCACTTCTGAGGGCAGCACCGAGGATTTTCTCAATGGTAGCTGGGATATGGCCACTAGCGATTTCAAAGTAGGAGCGATCAGCTTTTTTCTGGGTGAAATCTGCTGGCAAGATGCCTTGTCGAATCTGGCTAGCTAAGGTGACGATAGTTGATTCTTCACTCTGACGATAAATCCGTTCCAAGCGCGTCTGCGGAATCAGAGGTATCTGGAGCAGGTCAGCCAGGACTTGTCCAGGACTAACAGAAGGTAACTGGTCGCTATCACCCACGATGAGAATTTTGCTGTTAGAGGAGATATTGGAGAAGAGTTGGTTGGCTAGCCAAGTGTCCACCATAGAAAACTCGTCCACGATGATGAAGTCGGCATCCAGATAATCTTCCAGATGGCTGGTATCATCGTCACCCGTCATTCCCAAATGGCGGTGTATAGTAGCGCTAGGCAAACCTGTCAATTCATTCATGCGCCGAGCCGCTCGACCAGTTGGTGCAGCGAGAAGAATCGGCAGGTTGCTTTTTTTCCTGAGGTCAAGTCCTTCTAAGAGTGCATAAACAGTGATAATTCCATTGATAACAGTCGTCTTACCTGTACCAGGCCCACCTGTTAGGATAAAGACCTTGTTCTGGATAGCGTCGCAGATAGCTTGTTTTTGAATAGTATCGTACTGAATCCCCAGTTCTTGCTCGACAGTAGAGATATGCTTGTGAATGGTTTCCAAATCCTGACTTTTCTGCTTTTCTTTTTCAAGGATACGAACCAAGTGACTGCGGATGCCTTCTTCGGCGAAAAAGAGGCTGTTATCAAAGATTTTGGTATCAATCTGCTGAACCTTATCTTCTTCAATCAGATGAGATAATTCCTGAGCTACTTGGCTGGGATCGAGTTCCACGGGGCGAGAAGATTCAAGGAGAGTCAGGGTTTGTTCCAGCAAATCTCGGGCTTCCATATAGGTATCGCCCGTATCCATACATCCCTGAAAAAGACTATGGACAAGGCCAGCACGGAAGCGTTCAGGAGCTTGACTTTCGATGCCTAGTTCGGCAGCTAATTGGTCAGCAATGGTAAAACCCAAGCCCTTGATATCTTCAACCAGTTGGTAGGGATAATTTTCAACCACATCCAGTGTTTCTTCCTTGTAAAAGTCTTGAATCTGAAAGGCTAGTTTATTGGGAATCCCGTAGTTGGCTAGTTTGGCTAAGACCATTTCTGTCCCATAGTTGAGACGGAGGGTGGAGACAAAAGCCTCACGGTTTTTGGCAGAGAGTCCAGCAATGCTTTCCAGCTTTTCAGGATGCTCCAGAATTTCGTCTATGGTATTGTCACCATAGCTATCAACAATTTTTTGGGCCGTTTTGAGACCAATCCCCTTGAAATGACTGCTAGAAAAGTATTTGACTAGCCCATTCTTAGTGGGTTTTGCTCGCTCATAACGACTGATCTGTAGCTGTTTCCCATACTTGGAGTGCTGAACGATTTGTCCCCAAAAAGTATAGTCTTCACCCTCGATCACGTCCGCCATGGTTCCGGTAACGATGATTTCAAAATCGTCAAAGTCCTCCGCATCGGTATCTTCGATATCTAGGAGGAGAATGCGATAAAAATTACTGGGATTTTCAAAAATAATACGTTCAATGGTGCCTGAAAAATAAACTTCCATAGGTTTCCTTTACATGAGTTCATGAGAGTTGAATCCTTAGTTTCTTTCAACAAACTAGGAGACTAAAAGGCCTTCTTCTCGCAATAGAAAAAGAGACTGAGATTTAGCATTCTCGGCCTCTTCCTTATCTTAAAAAGTTCCGATACGGTTAAGTGGCCAGAAACGGAATTTTGCTTCGCCCTTGATATCGCTGGCCTTGAAGGTACCGACATGGCGGCTGTCGCTAGAGACTAGACGATCGTCACCAAGGAGAAGGTACTCACCTTGAGGGACAGTAAAGCTGAAGCTGGTATTGGAATTGACATCGACCGTAAAAGCCTGTGCCTTTTGAGCAAGTTCTCTAAAGTAAACTCCCTTATTGCCTTCAAATCCTTTTCCAGTATAGGTGTTCTGCAATTTTTCTGTTTTGAACAAGTTGAGATATTCAGCTAGGTAAGGTTCATTCGTTTCTTCACCGTTGATAAAGAGTTTGTCATTTTCGTAGCGGATGGTATCTCCAGGCATGCCGATGACCCTTTTGACAATGTCTTTATTTCCGTCTTCCTCATGCGCAACCACAATGTCGAAGCGGTCAATTGGGAGGTGTTTAACAACGAAGAGAACTTCTCCGTCGGCTAGGGTAGGGTCCATCGAGTGTCCTTCCACACGGACATTGCTCCAAAGGAAGATACGGCTAAGGCCGACCAGCGCAATAATCAGGAAGAAAACTCCCCATTCTTTTAGAAATGTTTTAAACAAATTCATAACTCACCTTTCTAGAAGTGCTTTGGCTTTTTCAGTGTTTTTAAAATGTAGTTTGGCACAGAAATGAAGTCCCTTCATGCCATAGGCCTGAAGGATTTTGCTAGCAACCTTATCAGATGCAGTTCCAGCACCACTTGGCAGTTGATAGCCTAGTTCTCGTCCAAGATTTTCCAAGTTTTCGAGGAAGAGATCCCGCGCGATGATAGAGCTAACTGCAACAGCCAGGTATTTGCCCTCGGCTTTTTCTTCTAAGCTAATTTTGTTTGGAAAACGGTTGGCTTCTTGTGCCAAGTACTTGTCATAGTTTTTAGGACTTGTAAAAGCATCAATCACGATTTTTTCTGGCTGGACTCCTTTTTGAAGAAGGAGAAAGATAGCCTGATTGTGAAGGGCAACCTTTACAGAAACAGCATTGTAACGCTCTCCAATAATTTCGTTGTACTTGCTCGGTGAAAGGAGGAGCGCTTGGTGCTGGATTTTTTCCTTGAGGATAGGGGCAATCTGACGAATCTTTTGGTCTGTCAGGGTTTTTGAATCCCCCACACCGAGTTTTCGCAAGAAGTCGTGCTGGTCCGGTGTCACAAAGGAAGCTACGACAGCTAGCCCACCAAAGTAGGAACCATTTCCCACCTCATCGGTTCCAATTATAGGAAAATCTTGTCCACTGTTTTCTTGTTGAACTTGGTAGCCAAAGAAACTGGCGTACTGCTCAGCAGCTTCGCCCTGCAGGAGGACTTTTCCAGAAGTATAGATGGAAACTGTTGCCTGAGGCAGTCTCAAAAAATAGCGAATATAAGGATTTTTACTAGGACTGAGAGCCTTCTGATACTGACTTAAAAAGCTCTGAATTTCCTGTTCACTTGGTGTGAGTGTGATACTTGCCATAGTCTCTATTGTACCACAAAAGCAGGAGAATTGGTAAAAACTGACAAAGTTAGCGAAATTTGGTATAATATCGTGAGGTGAATTTTATGGCAAATCTAAATCGATATAAGTTTACATTCGGGAAAAAGACATTAACCTTGACAACCGAGCATGACAACCTCTTTATGGAGGAAATTGCCAAGGTTGCGACTGAAAAATACCAAGCAATTAAAGAACAAATGCCTGGGGCGGATGATGAAACCATTGCGCTTCTTTTGGCGGTCAATTGTCTGTCTACACAGCTCAACCGTGAGATTGAATTTGATGACAAGGAGCAAGAGTTGTTAGAACTCCGCCACAAGTTGATTGCTGTCAAACAAGAACAGAGCAAGATTGAGGACTCCCTATGATTTCAATCCTACTCTTATTGGTTCTGGCTTGGGGCTTTTACATCGGCTACCGTAGAGGCTTGGTCCTGCAAGTTTATTATTTCCTCGTGGCAGTGATTTCAGCCTTTGTTGCGGGACAGTTTTATAAATCATTGGGAGATCACTTCCACTTACTTGTCCCTTATGCCAATCCTCAGGAAGGACAGGGCACCTTTTTCTTCCCTTCAGACCAGCTGTTTCACCTAGACAAGGTCTTTTATGCAGGCCTAGCCTACCTTTTAGTTTTCGGAATTTGTTATAGTATCGGACGTTTTATCGGTTTGTTCCTGCACTTGATTCCAACTAAAAAGCTCGATGTCAAATGGTTGCGTATCGGATCAGGCCTTTTATCTCTATTGGTAACCTTATTTGTCTTGCAAATGGCTCTGACCATTCTTGCAACAGTGCCTCTGGCAGTCATTCAAAATTCACTCGAAAAAAGTATAGTAGCCAAACATATCATCCAAAGTGTCCCTTTTACGACAAACCTTATCAAACAACTCTGGGTGACAAATTTAATCGGATAAAAAGGGCGGGATTTTTCCTAGCCCTTTGTTTACAGATTGGACGACTAGGGTCAGGTAAAGTCCAAAAACCTCTAGGCACTACAATCTTGTAAACAAGCATACAAGGAAAGAATATGAATACAAAAATACTAGAAACCTTAGAATTTAATAAAATCAAAGCCTTGTTTGAACCGCATCTCCTGACTGAGCAAGGCTTAGAGGAGCTAAAAGGCTTGGCTCCAACTGCCAAGGTGGATAAGATCAAACAAGCCTTTACAGAGATGGAGGAAATGCAAGCTCTATTTGTGGAGCAACCTCACTTTACCATCCTAGCGACGCGTGAGATATCAGCGGTTTGCAAGCGTCTGGAGATGGGGGCGGACCTCAATATTGAGGAGTTCCTGCTCCTCAAACGGGTCTTGCTGGCTAGCAGAGAGTTGCAAAGTTTTTATGCCAATCTTGAAAATGTACGCTTGGAGCAGTTGGCGAGATGGTTTGAAAAACTACATGATTTTCCACACTTGCAAGGGAGTCTTCAATCCCTAAATGATGCAGGATTTATCGAAAATTTCGCCAGTGAAGAGCTAGCACGCATCCGTCGGAAAATCCATGATAGCGAGAGTCAAGTTCGAGATGTCTTGCAAGACTTACTCAAGCAAAAAGCGCAGATGTTGACGGAAGGTATAATCGCTAGCAGAAATGGCCGTCAAGTTTTACCAGTAAAGAACACCTATCGCAATAAGATTGCAGGTGTTGTCCATGACATCTCTGCCAGTGGGAATACGGTCTATATCGAGCCACGTGAGGTGGTCAAGCTGAGCGAAGAAATCGCTAGTCTGCGAGCAGACGAACGCTATGAGATGATTCGCATCCTGCAGGAGCTCTCAGAACGCGTCCGCCCTCATGCTGCTGAGATTGCTAATGACGCTTGGATCATCGGCCATTTAGACTTAATTCGTGCCAAGGTACGTTTCATCCAAGAAATGCAAGCAGTTGTTCCTCAACTTTCAGAGAATCAAGAGATTCAACTCCTTCATGTTCGCCATCCTTTGGTCAAAAATGCTGTTGCAAACGATGTACACTTTGGTAAGGAATTAACAGCCATTGTCATTACAGGTCCTAATACTGGTGGGAAGACCATCATGCTCAAAACCCTAGGCTTGACTCAACTCATGGCCCAATCTGGCTTGCCTATTTTAGCTGATAAGGGGAGCCGTGTCGGTATTTTTGAGGAAATCTTCGCAGATATTGGGGATGAGCAGTCTATCGAGCAAAGCTTGTCTACCTTCTCCAGCCACATGACCAATATCGTAGATATTCTTGGCAAGGTCAATCAGCACTCGCTCTTATTGCTAGATGAGCTCGGGGCAGGTACCGACCCGCAGGAAGGAGCAGCGCTTGCTATGGCTATTCTGGAGGATCTTCGTCTCCGTCAGGTCAAGACTATGGCGACGACCCACTATCCAGAACTCAAGGCTTATGGTATCGAAACAGCCTTTGTGCAAAATGCCAGCATGGAGTTTGACACAGCCAGCCTGCGTCCGACCTATCGCTTTATGCAGGGAGTTCCTGGTCGAAGCAATGCCTTTGAAATTGCCAAACGTCTGGGCTTGTCAGATGTCATCGTAGGAGATGCCAGCCAGCAGGTCAACCAAGATAATGATGTCAACCGTATCATTGAGCAATTGGAAGAGCAAACGCTTGAAAGTCGCAAACGCTTGGACAATATCCGTGAGGTGGAGCAAGAAAACCTCAAGATGAACCGAGCACTCAAAAAACTCTATAACGAGCTCAATCGTGAAAAGGAAACTGAGCTCAACAAGGCGCGTGAACAGGCTGCCGAGATTGTGGAACTCGCTCTAAGTGAGAGTGACCAGATTCTCAAGAATCTTCACAGCAAGTCTCAACTCAAGCCCCACGAAATCATTGAAGCCAAGGCAGAACTGAAAAAACTAGCTCCTGAAAAAGTCGACTTGTCTAAAAACAAGGTTCTTCAAAAGGCCAAGAAAAAACGAGCTCCAAAGGTGGGGGATGATATCATTGTTCTCAGTTATGGTCAGCGTGGTACCCTGACCAATCAGCTTAAGGATGGTCGCTGGGAAGCCCAAGTTGGCTTGATCAAGATGACCTTGGAAGAGAAAGAATTTGACCTTGTTCAGGCCCAGCAAGAAGCCCCAGTCAAGAAGAAACAAGTCAATGTTGTGAAACGAGCTTCTGGTCGTGGTCCGCAAGCCAGACTGGATCTTCGTGGCAAACGGTACGAAGAGGCCATGAACGAGCTGGACGCCTTTATTGACCAAGCCCTGCTCAATAACATGGCGCAAGTCGATATCATCCATGGTATCGGAACAGGTGTCATCCGTGAAGGAGTCACCAAATACCTACAAAGAAACAAACATGTTAAGACTTTCGGCTATGCTCCACAGAATGCTGACGGTAGTGGCGCCACCATTGTGACCTTTAAAGGTTAAAAAAGAGTACGTCTCTTTTTTTGAAAAAGAAGTGAAAATCCATCTTTTTTCAAATAATATATTGACAAAGACTAACTTTTCTTGTAAAATAATAAAAAATTAAATACCAACACCGAATGAAGTTTAATAGAAGTGGAGAAAGGTTTGTTTTCCATGACTGTAAATGGACGGAACTCTGGAGAGACCGTAAAGGCACCGAAGGGGCAAGGCAGGCAACTGCTCAAACTCTCAGGTAAAAGGACAGAGCTAAGATAGACCGCTTTTTGGCATTTATCTAAGCATTCCAGAGTACATGTATCTTGCATGTGCTCTTTCTTTTGGGGTTGAAAGATAGGAGAAGGATATGTTAGAATTGCTAAAAGCGCTTGATGCTTTCGTTTGGGGGCCTCCCCTCTTGATCTTATTGGTCGGAACGGGTATCTATTTGACCATCCGACTGGGTATTTTGCAGGTAGCTCGTCTCCCTATGGCCTTTCAGCTGATCTTTACCAAGGATAAGGGGCACGGCGATGTGTCGAGCTTTGCTGCTCTCTGTACGGCTCTAGCAGCCACAGTTGGTACGGGAAATATCATCGGGGTAGCGACAGCAATTAAGGTTGGAGGACCAGGGGCCCTCTTTTGGATGTGGATGGCAGCCTTTTTTGGGATGGCGACCAAATATGCCGAAGGCTTGCTGGCCATCAAATACCGTACTAAGGATGCAAATGGAGCTGTAGCTGGAGGGCCCATGCATTACATCCTTTTGGGGATGGGAGAAAAGTGGCGTCCACTTGCTATCTTCTTTGCCCTAGCGGGTGTATTGGTAGCCCTTCTAGGGATTGGTACCTTTACCCAAGTCAATTCGATTACAGAATCCATTCAAAATACAGCTCAAGTTGATCCAGCTATCACAGCTCTTATTTTATCCATTTTTGTAGGGATTGCCGTCTTTGGTGGCCTCAAATCCATATCAAAAGTTTCGACAGCAGTGGTTCCTTTTATGGCTATTGTCTATATTTTAGGAACTCTTACAGTTATTCTCTTTAATATCGAGAAAATCCCAGCCACACTTGCACTGATCTTTACTTCAGCCTTTAGTCCAGCTTCTGCGGTAGGTGGTTTTGCAGGTGCCAGCATTCGGATGGCTATCCAAAATGGTGTGGCGCGAGGAGTCTTCTCTAACGAATCTGGCCTTGGTTCAGCTCCCATTGCAGCTGCTGCAGCTAAGACTAATGAGCCTGTCGAGCAAGGCTTGATTTCCATGACAGGAACCTTTATTGATACCCTCATTATCTGTACGTTGACTGGTTTAACAATCTTGGTAACTGGGGTTTGGAGTGGTGATTTGAATGGAGTTGCCTTGACTCAGTCAGCCTTCTCAACAGTTTTTTCACACTTTGGACCAGCTCTTTTGACCATCTTCCTTGTACTCTTTGCCTTTACGACGATTCTCGGATGGAACTACTACGGAGAGCGCTGTTTTGAGTTTCTCTTTGGTGTCCGCTTTATCTGGCTTTACCGTGTAGTCTTTGTAGTCATGGTTCTGTTGGGAGGATTTATCGAATTGGACATGGTCTGGATTATTGCAGATATCGTCAATGCCTTGATGGCCTTACCTAACTTGATTGCCCTTTTAGTCTTGTCGCCAGTCGTCATTGCTGAGACTAAAAAGTATTTTAAACATTAACCTAATCACACTTTTAGTGTGATTTTTTTCATTTCATAGACATTTCTTATCAAGGCGATTGAAAATATATATTATCCAAGGGGAAAATTCTATGATAGACTAAATGACAATAAAATGAAAAGAGGTTTCTTATGACAACATTTACAATCCACACAGTAGAATCAGCACCAGCAGAAGTAAAAGAAGTTCTTGAAACAGTACAAAAAGACAACAACGGCTATATTCCTAACCTAATCGGTCTCTTGGCCAATGCCCCGACCGCGCTTGAAGCCTACCGAACTGTCGGAGCTATCAACCGTCGCAATAGCCTGACACCAGTGGAACGCGAAGTAGTGCAAATCACAGCTGCCGTAACCAATGGTTGTGCTTTCTGCGTCGCAGGTCACACAGCCTTTTCAATCAAACAAATCCAGATGAATGATGATCTTCTCCAAGCTCTCCGCAACCGCACTCCGATTGAAACAGATCCTAAATTGGACACCCTAGCTAAGTTTACCTTGGCGGTCATCAAT
Source organism: Streptococcus sp. SR1 (assembly GCF_000526075.1). Lineage (NCBI taxonomy): Bacteria > Bacillati > Bacillota > Bacilli > Lactobacillales > Streptococcaceae > Streptococcus > Streptococcus sp. SR1. Next base: position 29,614 of record NZ_JATR01000008.1, on the reverse strand, counting down.
ACCAAAGGGCGAGTAGGAGATGAAGCCTCGGCTGAATTTTTGCAAGCTGGCTACACGCAACAAAATGCCTTGGATGTGGTTCTCGGTGTTAGTCTTGCCAGCCTTTGCAACTATGCCAACAACCTAGCCAATACGCCTATTAACCCAGAATTACAACCTTATGCCTAGTTCGAATCAGAAAGAAAAATGAAGACTGAGCAATCCAGTCTTCATTTTTCTATGCTATTTTAAGCGCTTTTATGCTATACTAATAATAACATGATTATTGGAGGCTCGGATGAAAAAGCTCCCCTTGGTATTCTCTGGCTGTTTATTAGGTTTAGCAGGTGCAGGAAATCTGATTGCAGATACTTTGCCTGTTCTGTCGCATTTATTGAGTCTGACTGGTTTAGTTTTGTGGATTTTCTTTCTGATTCTTCATCTTTTTAATTGGGAAGAAACCAAGAAAGAATTGACTAAGCCCCCTCTTTTATCTGGGATGGCCACCTTTCCCATGGCTGGGATGATTTTATCGACCTATGTCTTTCGCGTATTCCCTGCTCTTCCTATAGTAGCACAAGGGATCTGGTGGTTTTCATTTCTCTTGGATTTGGCTTTGATTGCTACTTTTACCACCAAATTTGCCTGTCCAGGTCGGAGGGTCAATGCGACTCCTAGCTGGACGGTACTCTATGTGGGGATAGCAGTAGCAGCCTTGACCTATCCTCTTGTCGGTATCATTGAAATTGCCTATGCGACCTTGAGTTTTGGTTTTGTCTTGACCTTCTATCTCTATCCCCTTATTTATAGTGATTTAAAGAAAGATCCACTCCCAGTGGCCTTGCTTGGACAGGAAGGAATCTACTGTGCTCCCTTTTCCCTACTCTTAGCTTCTCTAGTTCGAGTTGGAGGAGCAGGCCTACCGACTTGGCTCTTGATTGTCATGATTTTGGCATCTCAGTCCTTCTTTTTCTTTGTTTTAACTCGCCTGCCCAATATTTTAAAACAAGGATTTCAACCAGCCTTCTCAGCCCTCACCTTCCCAACCATTATCACAGCTACTTCAATCAAGATGGCTCAGGGGATCTTGAAACTTCCATTTCTGGATTATCTGGTGTTTGCTGAAACTGTTATATGCCTCACTATTTTATTCTTTGTATTGGGTGCTTATCTGATTTGGTTACGAAAAAAGGTCTAGCTAGAAATAGCTAAACCTTATTTTTATGGTTTGATAACTTCAGCTCCACCCATATATGGACGAAGTACTTCTGGAATGGTTACAGAACCATCTGCATTTTGATAGTTCTCAAGAATAGCAGCAACCGTACGTCCAACTGCAAGTCCAGAACCGTTCAAGGTGTGGAGAAGTTTAACCTTACCATCTGCTTCATCACGGTAACGGATTTGGGCACGACGGGCTTGGAAATCTTCTGTATTTGAACAGCTTGAGATTTCACGATAGGTATTTTGGGCTGGAATCCAAACTTCCAAGTCGTAAGTCTTAGCAGCTGAGAAGCCCATGTCCCCAGTAGAGAGGGCAACGACACGGTATGGAAGGTTGAGTTTTTGAAGAATATTTTCAGCGTTGGCTGTCATTTTTTCCAATTCTTCGTAAGATTCTTCTGGTTTGGCAAATTTGACCATTTCAACCTTGTGGAATTGGTGTAGACGAATCAAGCCACGTGTATCACGACCTGCAGAACCAGCCTCAGAACGGAATGATGGGCTCATAGCAGTGAAGTAGATTGGTAGGTCTTTACCGTCAAGGATTTCATCACGGTAGTAGTTTGTAAGAGGCACTTCAGCTGTAGGAATGAGGACATAATTAGTGTCTTTCAATTCAAAAGTGTCTTCCTTGAATTTTGGATATTGACCAGTACCAAACATAGAATCATGGTTAACCATGTATGGTGTGATGACTTCAGTATAGCCCTCTTTTCCATGCTCGTCCAACATAAAGTTGTAGATAGCACGTTCCAAACGAGCCCCAAGTCCTTTATAGAAGAGGAAGCGAGCACCAGTAACTTTTGCTCCACGTTCCCAGTCAAGGATACCCAAGTCTTCACCAAGATCCCAGTGAGCTTTTGGTTCAAAGTCAAACTCGCGTGGAGTTCCCCAACGACGGACTTCCACATTGTCATCTTCGTCGGCTCCGATAGGAACACTGTCAGCAGGGATATTTGGAAGAGTAGTGGTAAATTCTGTCAATTTAGCATCGATGTCCGCCAATTCCGCATCCAAGGCTTTGACTTCAGCAGATAAGTTTTGCATCGCAGCAATCTTGTCATCGGCATTTTCCTTGTTGCGCTTGGCTTGGGCAATCTCAGCTGAAACTGTGTTGCGTTCTGCCTTGAGGTTTTCAACCTTGACCAAGATGTCACGACGTTTAGCATCGATTTCTTTCATCTCGTTTAAGACAGCAGGATCTACACCACGTGTAGCCAATTTTTCTGCGACAGCATCAAAGTCTGTACGAATACGTTTAATATCTAACATAAGAACTCCTTTATGAAAAAACACACCTGACAAAGCGTTGGAGTGGCAGGGCCACGGTTCCATCCAACTTCACAGGTGTGCACTTGATTGTGTATGTAATTGTTACTAACGGTAGAATTTCACTTACCCCTCCTATCTGCTCGCAGCACCCGCAGACTTTCTGGAAGAAGAGGATAACCTACTTATCCGTTGCTATGATTATACTAAAGTTTCTACTTTTTTGCAAATAGATTTTTGAATTTTTGACCAATGGTCTGGAGTAAAGTAGGAAGTTTCACAACCTTGTCATTGCCAAGTCTTTCCCGAGCGATTTTGAGAATAGCTCCAGAGTCTTTGGAAGCAAAGAGGAATTTTCCTTGATCAGTGAAGACTTCAAAGTGGCGACTGATTTTGCGACCACTTACGTTGGCTCCAATTTGCTGAATACTTGACCAGGGAATTTGGATATATTGTTCGACATTGACATCAGGATAAAACTCTAAGGCTTGATCCCCAACTAGAAATTTTCCGACTTTTCCCGAGATGGAAAGATAGGATGTTCCAGTGGTTTGTAGGTCAATGACTTTATTGAGTGATTGGGCCATGATTAATCTTCCTTACTTTCATCGAAAAAGGCATGGTAGAGAGCCTTGATAGCTGCCCTTTCTTGCTCTTTATTGACAACAAACATGATGGAAACTTCACTTGAGCCTTGGGACATCATCTGGATGTTGATTTTGTTTTCAGATAGAGCGCGTGTTGCAGTAGCAGTTACCCCGATATGGCTCTTCATCTTTTCTCCGACAATCATAATGATTGAAAGGTCATGTTCGATTTCAGCATGGTCCACTTCGGCCTTTTGAACTAACTGACGCAGAATTTCTTCCTCCTTGATAGGAGTCAATTCACGGGAACGAAGGATGATTGAAAGATCATCGATACCTGTTGGCATATGTTCCCAACCAATGTTAAGATCTTCAAGGATTTGAAGAATCTTACGACCGAATCCAACCTCGCGGTTCATGAGGTATTTTGACATGTTGATGCTGACGAATCCAGAATCACCAGCGATCCCAACGACTGGGAATTTATCGCTACTGTGTTTTAGAACGATACGAGTTCCTGGATGATCAGGGTTGTTGGTATTCTTGATAACAAGAGGAATTTTTCCGCGGTAAGCGGGTAGAAGAGCTTCGTCATGAAGAACTGAAAATCCAGCATATGCCAACTCACGCATTTCACGGTAGGTTAATTCAGGAATGGAGTGTGGTTGGTGGATAATACCAGGATGGGCAGCAAAGATACCATCTACGTCAGTAAAGTTTTCATAGAGATCAGCCTTAACACCTGCTGCAATGATAGAACCTGTGATATCTGAACCTCCACGTGAAAAAGTACAGATTTGATTTTCTTTAGTCACACCAAAGAAACCAGGGATGACAAGGACTTCGGTGCTATCAGCCAAGCCTTCAATCTTGTCATAACTAGATGGAATGATACGTGCGTTTCCAGGTTCACTTGTGACAACGATCCCAGCTTCTCTTGGGTGAACATAGCGTGCATCGATACCGTTTTGGTTAAAGTAGGCTGCAATCAATTTGGCATTGTTATTTTCTCCAGCCGCTAGGAAGGTATCATAGAGAAATTCATTGTCCTCTATAGGAAGAGTTGCCAAGGCCCGAATACTTTTAGAGATTTTTTCTAAAACAGCAGGTTTTAACCCTAGTTCACTAACCATAGCGGCATAACGGTCAATGATCCAGCTTTGGCTAGCACTGATGTCATTTCCAGCCACATAGTCGCGATAGTATTTGATCAAGGCATCGGTTACCTTGGTATCTTCAGCATTGCGTTTGCCGGGTGCAGAAACGACTACAAAACGGCGCTCTTTATCACTTTTAACGATGTTTAAAACTTTTTCTAACTGACCAGCAGAGGCAAGCGAGCTTCCACCAAATTTTACAACCTTCATAAGGACTCCTCAAGTAAGTATTTTATACGATTATAGCAGAAAGAGGGGCATTTTTCAATGAAGAAAATAACTTCCTATTATAATAGAAGAAAACACTAACTTATTCTGAAAAGTGATAACCGTTTAAAAGTAAGGGTGTCAAATTTTACTCACACTCATAAATGATGGGTAAATAATCAGCTGAGACACTTTCCTTTAGTTTTTTCTTGCCTCTTTATCCAAAAAAAGGTATACTTTGATGATAAAACAATTTTATTGCCTTACAAAAGAAAAGGAGAAGCTATGAATCATATCTTATATCAGATCGTAGATGATCTTGCTATCATCACTTTGAATCGTCCCGAAGTGGCAAATGGTTTCCATATCCCAATGTGTGAGGAGATTTTAGAAGCTTTGACTCTAGCAGAGCAGGATCAAGCTGTGCAGTTCATCTTGATTAATGCTAATGGGAAGGTCTTTTCAGTTGGGGGAGACTTGGTTGAGATGAAACGAGCAGTAGACGAAGATGATATCCCTTCTTTGAATAAGATTGCAGAATTAGTCAATACAATTTCTTTTAAAATCAAGCAAATTCCTAAACCTGTTTTGATGGAGGTAGATGGAGCGGTTGCTGGTGCTGCAGCAAATATGGCAGTAGCAGTTGATTTCTGTTTAGCGACTGACAAGGCAAAATTTATCCAAGCCTTTGTCGGAGTGGGATTGGCGCCAGACGCTGGTGGGATTCATCTCTTGAGTCGTAGCATCGGGGTAACACGGGCTGCACAACTTGCCATGACAGGTGAAGCCTTGACTGCTGAAAAAGCGCTAGAATGGGGCGTGGTATACCGTGTTTGTGAAGTTGACAAATTAGAAAAAACAAGAGAACAAGTTCTGAAAAAATTAAGAAGAGGTTCAGCAAACTCATACGCAGCCATTAAAAAGTTAGTTTGGGAAAGTCAATTCAAGGATTGGCAGAATTATGCTGAATTAGAATTGAAACTACAAGAATCGTTATCTTTAACTGAAGATTTTAAAGAAGGGGTTCGAGCACATTCTGAAAGAAGAAGACCAAAATTTTCAGGAAAATAAAAAAATACTTGCATAATTTTTTGAAGTTTGTTATACTTCTTTTATCAAATGTTTTGATTGTAAAAGCTTTTTGAGGGGGAGGGAAAAAGTTTGGACTACCAACAAGTAAATGATTATCTAACATCTATTTTTAATAACGTCCTTGTGATCGAGGAGGTTAGCTTACGAGGTAGTCGATTCAAAGACATCTCCATCAAAGAAATGCACACGATAGATGTGATTGGGAAGTTCCCGGAGGCAACGCCAAGTAAGGTTTCAAAAGAACTGATGGTAACTCTTGGGACAGTGACGACGAGTTTGAATAACCTGGAGAGAAAAGGTTATATTGAGCGTATTCGTTCTGACCAAGACCGTCGAGTGGTCTATCTGCATTTGACAAAGCAAGGTCGTTTGGTTCACCGCCTTCATAAACGGTTCCACAAGGCTATGGTCGAAAAAATCATCGATGGCATGAGCCCTGAGGAAAAAGAGGTCATGGGCAGAGGTTTAACGAACCTTTATCAATTTTTGGAGGATTTGAAATAATGGCTTTTGCAAAAATAAGCCAGGTTGCTCATTATGTTCCAGAGCAAGTGGTCACTAATCATGACTTAGCCCAAATCATGGACACAAGCGATGAGTGGATTTCAAGTCGGACAGGAATTAAACAGAGACATATCTCAAAAACAGAGTCTACAAGTGATTTAGCGACAGAAGTAGCTAAGAGCCTGTTGGCTAAAGGGAGCTTAACAGCAGATCAGATTGATTTTATCATTGTAGCAACGATTACCCCAGACTCGATGATGCCTTCCACAGCAGCTCGAGTTCAGGCAAATATCGGAGCGCATAGAGCTTTCGCCTTTGATTTGACAGCAGCTTGCAGTGGCTTTGTATTCGCTCTCTCAACTGCAGAAAAGTTTTTAAGTTCTGGACAGTTCAAAAAAGGGATTGTTATCGGGGCTGAGACCTTATCCAAGGCAGTTGATTGGTCAGATCGTTCAACAGCTGTTCTCTTTGGGGATGGAGCTGGTGGGGTTCTCTTGGAAGCGAGCGAAACACGGCACTTCCTTGTGGAAAGTCTCTATACAGATGGCTCTCGGAGCGAGTGTTTGACCTATGGTCAAACGGCTTTGGCTTCTCCTTTCTCGGATCAAGAAGCAGTTCCTGCTTTTTTGAAAATGGATGGACGAGCAGTTTTTGATTTTGCAAATCGTGATGTTGCTAAATCGATCAAAGAAACCATTGAAAATGGTCCAATCGCAGCTTCAGAATTGGATTATCTCTTGCTTCATCAGGCAAATATCCGCATTTTGGATAAGATGGCTAAGAAGATCGGCGTAGACCGAGACAAACTTCCTGCCAATATGATGGAGTATGGAAATACCAGTGCAGCAAGTATCCCGATTTTGCTCTCAGAGTGTGTGGAGAATGGCATGATTCGTTTAGATGGTAGCCAGACGATTCTCCTATCAGGCTTCGGTGGAGGTTTGACATGGGGCACACTCATTCTTACAATCTAGGTAATCATGTGGTAAACACATAGTTATAAATTTTTTATATTTTAAAGGAGTCCTATCATGGCAGTATTTGAAAAAGTACAAGAAATTATCGTTGAAGAACTTGGGAAAGACGCATCAGAAGTAACACTTGAATCTACTTTTGATGATTTGGATGCAGATTCATTGGACTTGTTCCAAGTAATCTCTGAAATCGAAGATGCTTTCGATATCCAAATCGAAGCAGAAGATAACTTGAAAACAGTTGGTGACTTGGTTGCCTACGTTGAAGAGCAAACAAAATAATTAACATATTACTAGAAGGAGTAGGGGAAACCCACTCCCTCTTGTTTAGGTAATAGTTTGAAACTCAAATGATAAACTCATCGAACTATTACGTAAGCAAGGAATGATGGAGGCACTATGAAAACACGTATTACAGAATTATTGAACATTGATTATCCTATTTTTCAAGGAGGAATGGCCTGGGTTGCGGATGGTGACTTGGCTGGTGCAGTATCAAAAGCTGGTGGTCTAGGGATCATCGGTGGTGGGAATGCACCGAAAGAGGTCGTAAAGGCTAATATCGATAAAATCAAATCACTTACGGACAAACCTTTTGGTGTCAACATCATGCTCTTGTCACCTTTTGTAGAAGACATCGTTGACCTCGTGATTGAAGAAGGGGTCAAGGTGGTGACAACTGGTGCAGGTAATCCAAGTAAATACATGACTCGTTTCCATGATGCAGGAATTACTGTTATTCCTGTTGTTCCAAGTGTTGCTTTGGCAAAACGCATGGAAAAAATTGGTGCAGATGCAGTTATTGCAGAGGGAATGGAAGCCGGTGGGCATATTGGTAAATTAACGACGATGACCTTGGTTCGCCAAGTTGCTGCAGCTGTTTCAATTCCAGTTATCGCAGCTGGAGGAATTGCGGACGGTGAAGGTGTCGCTGCAGGCTTTATGCTTGGTGCTGAGGCCGTTCAAGTTGGTACGCGTTTCGTGGTAGCTAAAGAATCTAACGCCCATCCAAAATACAAGGAAAAAATCTTAAAGGCGCGTGATATTGATACGACTATTTCAGCTCAACACTTTGGACATGCTGTTCGTGCCATTAAAAACCAATTGACACGTGACTTTGAGCAGGCTGAAAAAGATGCCTTTAAACAAGAAAATCCAGATCTAGAAATCTTTGAACAAATGGGAGCTGGTGCTCTTGCTAAAGCCGTTGTTCATGGAGATGTAGAAGGTGGATCTGTCATGGCAGGTCAGATTGCTGGTTTGGTTTCTAAAGAGGAAACTGTCGAAGAAATCCTAAAAGATCTATACTATGGCGCAGCCAAAAAAATTCAAGAAGAAGCCTCTCGTTGGGCAGGAGTTGTAAGAAATGACTAAAACAGCCTTTCTATTTGCGGGTCAAGGTGCTCAGTATCTAGGGATGGGGCGTGATCTCTATGATCACTACCCTATCGTCAAGGAAACAATTGACCAAGCCAGTCAGGTTTTGGGTTATGACCTTCGTGACTTGATTGATAAGGAAGAAACCAAGTTAAACCAGACTCGCTATACGCAACCAGCTATTTTAGCGACTTCGGTTGCTATTTACCGACTATTGAAAGAAAAGGGCTACCAGCCGGATATGGTAGCAGGATTGTCTCTTGGGGAATATTCTGCTCTTGTAGCAAGTGGTGCCTTGGACTTTGAGGATGCTGTTGCCTTGGTTGCTAAGCGTGGTGCTTATATGGAAGAGGCTGCACCTGCAGGCTCTGGAAAGATGGTTGCCGTTCTGAATACTCCAGTCGAAGTGATTGAGGAAGCTTGTGAAACAGCCTCTAAAGTTGGAGTAGTGACTCCAGCTAACTACAACACCCCAAGCCAAATCGTTATCGGTGGCGAGGTGGTTGCGGTTGACCGCGCAGTTGAACTCTTGCAGGAAGCAGGAGCAAAACGATTGATTCCTTTAAATGTATCGGGTCCTTTCCATACAGCCCTACTTGAGCCAGCCAGTCAGCAACTAGCTGGTGCTCTTGAGGGAGTGAGTTTCTCTGATTTTACTTGCCCACTAGTTGGCAATACGGAAGCTGCTGTTATGGAAAAAGGTCGAATCCAAGAGCTTTTGACGCGTCAGGTGAAAGAACCTGTTCGTTTTTATGAAAGTATTGCTGTGATGCAGGATGCTGGGGTAACCAACTTTATTGAAATTGGTCCTGGTAAGGTCCTATCAGGTTTTGTCAAAAAAATCGATAAAACAGCTCAGCTAGCTAACGTTGAAGACCAAGCAAGCTTGGATGCTTTGTTAGGAAACTAATGATCCCTTCTCCCACAAAATACAACAGGAAATAGGAGAAATAGAATGCAACTTACAAATAAGAATGTCTTTGTAACAGGTTCAAGTCGTGGTATCGGACTTGCCATTGCTCACAAATTTGCCCAACTAGGTGCTAATGTAGTTTTGAATAGTCGCGGAGCAATCTCAGAAGAATTGCTGGCTGAGTTTTCAAACTATGGTGTCAAAGTAGTACCGATTTCAGGTGATGTTTCAGACTTTGCAGATGCCAAGCGTATGGTAGATCAAGCGATTACAGAACTCGGTTCTGTTGATGTCTTGGTCAACAATGCTGGGATCACTCAAGATACGCTTATGCTCAAGATGACCGAAGAAGACTTTGAAAAAGTGATTAAGATCAACTTGACAGGTGCCTTCAACATGACGCAAGCAGTCTTGAAACAGATGATCAAGGCACGTGAAGGTGCGATTATCAACATGTCTAGTGTGGTCGGTTTGATGGGAAATATCGGACAAGCCAACTATGCAGCTTCTAAAGCAGGCTTGATTGGTTTTACCAAGTCAGTTGCACGTGAAGTTGCCAATCGCAACGTACGCGTAAATGCTCTTGCACCAGGGATGATTGAGTCAGATATGACTGCTGTTTTATCTGATAAGGTCAAGGAAGCGACATTGGCCCAAATCCCAATGAAACATTTTGGTCAAGCAGAACATATCGCAGATGCTACAGTGTTCCTGGCTGGACAGGATTATTTGACTGGACAAGTTCTCGCTGTTGATGGCGGACTTAGCATGTAAAAAATAAGGAAAGATATAGGTAAGACAGATGAAACTAAATCGAGTTGTAGTAACAGGTTACGGATTGACCTCTCCTATCGGAAATACTCCAGAAGAATTTTGGAACAGTTTGCAAACTGGAAAAATTGGAATTGGAGAAATCACTAAATTTGACCACAGCGAATTTGCTGTGCACAATGCAGCAGAAGTCCAAGATTTCCCATTTGATAAATACTTTGTTAAAAAAGATACCAACCGTTTTGACAACTATTCTTTGTATGCCTTGTATGCGGCTCAAGAAGCAGTGACGAATGCAAATCTTGATGTAGAAGCAATTGATAAGGATCGCTTTGGTGTCATCGTGGCTTCTGGTATTGGGGGAATTAAAGAAATCGAAGATCAGGTTATCCGTCTTCATGAAAAAGGTCCAAAACGTGTTAAACCAATGACACTTCCAAAAGCCTTGCCAAATATGGCTTCAGGAAATGTTGCCATGCGTTTCGGAGCAAATGGTATCTGTAAATCAATCAATACAGCCTGTGCCTCATCAAACGATGCCATTGGGGATGCCTTCCGTTCCATCAAGTTTGGTTTCCAAGATGTCATGTTAGTTGGTGGATCAGAATCATCTATTACTCCTTTTGCTATCGCTGGTTTCCAAGCATTGACTGCCCTATCAACTACAGAGGATCCAACTCGTGCTTCTATCCCATTTGACAAAGATCGTAATGGTTTTGTGATGGGAGAAGGTTCAGGTATGTTGGTTCTTGAAAGTCTTGAACATGCTGAAAAACGTGGCGCAACTATCTTGGCTGAAGTAGTTGGCTACGGTAATACCTGTGATGCTTACCATATGACTTCACCTCATCCAGAGGGTCAAGGTGCGATTAAGGCTATGAAATTGGCTTTGGAAGAAGCAGAAATTTCTCCAGAGCAAGTAGCATATGTCAATGCCCACGGAACTTCAACTCCTGCTAATGAAAAAGGAGAAAGTGGAGCGATCGTAGCTGTTCTTGGTAAAGAAGTACCTGTATCTTCAACCAAGTCCTTTACAGGACACTTACTTGGTGCTGCAGGAGCAGTAGAAGCCATCGCTACCATCGAAGCCATGCGTCATAACTATGTACCAATGACCGCTGGAACAAGTGAGTTATCAGACTATATCGAAGCGAATGTCGTTTATGGACAAGGCTTGGAGCAAGAAATCCCTTATGCTATTTCAAACACTTTTGGTTTTGGTGGACACAATGCGGTTCTTGCTTTCAAACGTTGGGAGAATAAATAATTATGAATTTAAATGAAATCAAGGACTTGATGGCTCAATTTGACCAATCAAGTTTGAGAGAATTTTCTTATAAAAATGGAACGGACGAATTGCAGTTCAGTAAGAATGAAGTAAGAATGGCTTCTGAAGCACCAGCTCAAGTTGCTCCAGTGCCAACTGCAGTAGCTGCAAGTCCAGTAGTTTCGGCCCCTTCAACTCCAGTAGAGAGTGCAGTGGAAGAAGCTCCAGCACCAGCTGAAACGTCGGTTGCTCCAGAGGGTGATGTCGTTGAAAGTCCACTTGTAGGGGTGGCTTACTTGGCTGCTGGACCAGATAAACCTGCCTTTGTCACAGTCGGAGACAGTGTTAAAAAAGGTCAGACTTTGGTGATTATCGAAGCCATGAAGGTTATGAATGAAATTCCTGCACCTAAGGATGGTGTGGTGACAGAAATTCTCGTTTCAAATGAAGAAATGGTTGAGTTCGGTAAAGGATTGGTACGCATCAAATGATCGATATTCAAGGAATCAAAGAAGCTCTACCCCATCGCTACCCCATGCTCCTAGTGGATCGTGTCTTGGAAGTGAGCGAGGATACCATTGTTGCCATTAAAAATGTCACCATCAACGAACCTTTCTTCAATGGTCATTTTCCACAATACCCAGTTATGCCAGGTGTTCTTATCATGGAAGCCTTGGCTCAGACTGCTGGTGTCTTGGAATTGTCCAAACCTGAAAATAAAGGGAAACTGGTCTTCTACGCTGGAATGGACAAGGTTAAGTTCAAGAAGCAAGTTGTACCAGGTGATCAATTAGTCATGACGGCTACTTTTGTCAAACGTCGTGGTACGATTGCTGTGGTTGAAGCAAAGGCTGAAGTAGATGGTAAGCTTGCAGCGAGTGGTACTCTTACCTTTGCAATTGGAAACTAAGGAGGATCTCCATGTTTCGTAAAATTTTGATTGCCAACCGTGGTGAGATTGCGGTTCGCATTATTCGAGCTGCGCGTGAATTGGGCATTGCAACTGTAGCAGTTTATTCAACTGCTGATAAGGAAGCTCTTCACACACTCCTTGCGGATGAAGCTATCTGTATCGGACCTGGTAAGGCGACAGAATCTTATCTCAATATCAACGCTATTTTATCTGCTGCAGTCTTGACAGAAGCAGAAGCCATCCACCCAGGTTTTGGTTTTCTTAGCGAAAACTCCAAGTTTGCCACGATGTGTGATGAAGTGGGGATTAAGTTTATCGGCCCTTCTGGGGCTGTAATGGATACCATGGGAGATAAGATCAATGCGCGTGAGCAAATGATCAAGGCTGGGGTTCCAGTTATCCCAGGATCTGATGGTGAAGTTCATACGGCTGAAGAGGCGCTTGCAGTTGCAGAAAAAATTGGCTATCCAGTCATGCTTAAGGCATCGGCAGGTGGTGGTGGAAAAGGGATTCGTAAGGTTGAAAAGGCAGAAGACTTGGTCGCAGCCTTTGAGACAGCATCCAGTGAAGCCAAGGCCAATTTTGGAAATGGCGCAATGTATCTTGAACGTGTGATTTATCCAGCTCGCCATATCGAAGTTCAGATCCTTGCGGACCAAGAGGGTCATGTTGTCCATCTTGGTGAACGGGACTGTTCACTCCAACGGAATAACCAAAAGGTCTTAGAAGAAAGTCCGTCCATTGCGATTGGCAAAACCCTTCGTCATGAAATTGGTGCTGCAGCCGTTCGTGCAGCAGAGTCTGTAGGCTATGAAAATGCAGGGACGATTGAATTTCTTCTCGATGAAGCGAGTGGCAATTTCTACTTCATGGAAATGAATACTCGTGTGCAAGTTGAACACCCAGTCACAGAGTTTGTTTCAGGTGTTGATATCGTGAAAGAGCAGATTCGCATTGCTGCCGGGCAACCCTTACCTTTCAAACAAGAAGATATCGTCCTACGAGGTCATGCTATCGAGTGCCGGATCAATGCAGAAAATCCAGCATTTAACTTTGCCCCAAGCCCAGGTAAAATTACCAATCTCTATCTACCAAGTGGTGGAGTTGGCTTGCGCGTGGACTCAGCGGTTTATCCAGGTTATACCATTCCTCCTTACTATGATAGTATGATTGCCAAAATCATTGTTCATGGGGAGAATCGTTTTGATGCCTTGATGAAAATGCAACGGGCACTTTATGAACTTGATATTGAAGGAGTGCAAACCAATGCAGACTTCCAGTTGGATCTGATTTCAGACCGCCGAGTTATCGCTGGTGACTACGATACTTCCTTCTTGATGGAAACTTTCTTGCCAAAATACCAAGAAAAAGAATAGACTTTCAAACAGTATGAGAACTAAAAGGGGGAGTTATGGCTCTATTTAGTAAAAAGGATAAGTATATTCGGATCAATCCTAACCGTTCCGTAAGGCAGAAACCACAAGCCAAGCCTGAGGTTCCGGATGAACTCTTCTCCCAGTGTCCTGGTTGTAAACACACCATTTACCAAAAGGATCTTGGGAGCGAACGAATTTGTCCCCATTGTAGCTATACTTTCCGTATTTCAGCTCAGGAACGCTTGGATTTGACGATTGATTCCGGTAGCTTTGTGGAGATGTTTACAGGTATTGAAACTCAAGATCCATTAAACTTTCCTGGCTATCAGAAAAAACTTGCAACAATGCGTGAAAAGACAGGTTTGGATGAAGCAGTACTAACTGGTACAGCTAGCATCAAGGGACAAAAAGTTGCCCTTGGGATCATGGATTCTAACTTTATCATGGCTTCTATGGGAACCGTTGTGGGTGAAAAAATCACGCGCTTGTTTGAGTATGCAACGGTAGAAAACTTGCCAGTCGTTCTCTTCACAGCTTCTGGTGGAGCCCGTATGCAAGAAGGAATCATGAGCTTGATGCAGATGGCTAAGATTTCTGCGGCAGTTCAACGCCATTCCAAGGTAGGACTTTTTTACCTAACTATTTTAACCGATCCGACAACAGGTGGGGTGACCGCTTCTTTTGCTATGGAAGGTGATATTATCCTAGCGGAGCCACAGAGTTTGGTTGGTTTTGCTGGGCGTCGTGTTATCGAAAATACAGTTCGTGAGACCTTGCCGGATGACTTCCAAAAGGCAGAATTTCTGCTTGAACATGGATTTGTTGATGCAATTGTCAAACGGAGAGAATTGCCTGAAACAATTGCTAAATTAGTGAGATTGCATGGAGGAAGTCGCGGATGAATATTGCAAAAATAGTCAGAGAGGCACGCGAGCAGAGTCGTTTGACAGCACTTGATTTTGCCAATGGAATTTTTGACGAGTTTATCGAATTGCATGGAGATCGCTCTTTCCGAGATGATGGTGCGGTTATCGGTGGAATTGGTTGGTTAGGTGATCAAGCAGTAACTGTCGTTGGTATCCAAAAGGGGAAGAGTCTTCATGACAACCTCAAACGAAATTTTGGGCAACCTCATCCAGAAGGCTATCGTAAGGCCTTGCGCCTGATGAAACAGGCGGAAAAGTTTGGCCGTCCAGTTGTGACCTTTATCAATACGGCGGGTGCTTACCCAGGTGTAGGAGCCGAGGAACGTGGACAAGGTGAAGCAATTGCTCGAAACCTGATGGAAATGAGTGACCTCAAGGTTCCAATCATCGCGATTATTATCGGTGAAGGTGGATCTGGTGGAGCCCTAGCTCTAGCTGTAGCTAACCGTGTATGGATGTTAGAAAACTCAATCTACGCCGTACTTAGCCCTGAAGGATTTGCCTCTATCCTTTGGAAGGATGGAAGTCGTGCTATGGAAGCAGCAGAGTTGATGAAAATCACTTCGCATGAACTTCTAGAAATGGGAATCGTAGACAAGGTAATCTCAGAGGCAGGGTTGTCAAGTAAAGAACTGCTAGCTTGTGTTAAAAATGAATTGCGTGCAGAACTAGATAGGTTGCAAGGATTACCACTCGACCAACTTATTGAAGAACGTTACCAACGCTTTAGAAAATACTAAGAAAATTTAAAAGCTAGAACATTTTGTTCTAGCTATTTTGATAATAGAGCATGGATAAACATGAATACTCTAGATAAATAAGAAAAACAATCAATGGTCTATCCTCTATATTGCCCTAATAGAGAGTTTACCATTAGGAGAGAAAGAATGAAAAAGACAATACATTTAGGAATCTGTATGATTTTAATGTTCCTGTACATTTATTTAACTCCATTAGGGGCTATAACTCTAGCTAGGACCTTTGGTTTAGGAATGGACAGCTATATAATCTTCCTAGTTGGAGAAGTGTTACTTATTTTCTTTTTATTCGTTTTGTGGTTGAAAAAGAAGAAGATGCTCTTTATCTTCGAGAAAAAGAGTTGGCGCTGGTCTTATCTCGCTTTCTTAGTGGCTTGTTTTCTTATCTATTCTTTTTTAAATGGATTTAGAATGCAGAATATTCGATTAATTGACCATAGCTTTATTTTCCAAGACCTTCTTTCAGAACTTTACTCAAACGGAAGAGAAACGACTCTATCAAGTCTTATATTTTTAATATTTAACATTTCGATTGTACCTGTTGTTGAGGAGACAATCTATAGGGGTTATTTTATGAATACTTTCTTTCCGAAGTCGGAGTTTTATTTGGATGTGATCTTGTCTTCTTTCATCTTCGGGCTCAGTCACTTGGTTCTATCCCATCGTGATCCCATCAGTCTCATCATTTATAGTATTCTCGATCTTCTATTTGCAGTTGCTTATCGAGTTACAGGCAGTCTTCGATTTACCATTGTTTGTCATAGTTTCTATAATGTTATTCCCTATGCTCCGTCAATCTTATTTTATATTTATTATTTGATTTTTAGATAGTAGTAGGCAAAGAAAAAAGTGTTTGATAGATATCAAACACTTTTTCTTTTTACTGTTCTTCTGTTACAAACTGGCTGAGTAGTCCGTTGATAAAACGGGCAGATTTTTGATCTGAGAAGTCCTTTGCAAGCTCGATAGCTTCATTAACCGCAACCAGCTGTGGAGTGTCAAATGAAGTGATTTCAAAGACTCCCAAGCGAAGGAGGTTTCTCTCCACGAGTGTTAAACGCTCGATGGTCCAACCTGCTTTTAAATGCTGTGTGATTTGCTTGTCTAGTTCTTCCTTTTTAGCTTGAACACCAGAAACTAGCTCTGTCAAAAAGGCTGGAAGTTGCACATCCGTATCTTCACGATCATGAGTATAGGCGAAACGACAAGCAGTTTCGACATCCGTACCGAACTCAAGACTCATGAGTGCTTGAAAAGCGCATTTACGGAGTTGGCGTCTAGATTCTAATAGTGGACTAGTCATTGAGGAAGTCCTCGTCAAATAGATCTTTCAATTCTGGTTTTGGTGTTTTATCTGGAACGATACCTGCAACGTGAATATTGATAGCAGCGAGTTCTACATCAGCCATATTACGGACGGCATCTTTGACCGCTTTCTGGATAGCAACCGCTACTTTAGGAACTTTTACTCCGTACTCTAGGTAGAGGTAGATATCAGCTGTGAGTTCTTCGTCCACGTTTTTTAGATAAACGCCACGGCCGAGTGAAAGTTTTGAGAGGGTATCAGATACTGATTTGTTTGAAAAAGAGTGAACACCCTCTACTTTTGCAGTAGCAATAGCAATGATTTTTTCAAGTACACGTGGGGCGATAACAATTTCGCCAAGTTGTTCTTCAATTCCCATAGAATGACCTCTTTCTAGAGATTAGGCACGAGAAACGTAAGTTCCTTCTGCAGTGTTGATAACGAGTTTTTGTCCTGCTTCGATGAAGTCTGGAACGTTTACGACAAGTCCAGTTTCCATCGTTGCTGGTTTACCAGAACCTGTAACCGTAGCACCTTTGATAGATGGTTGAGTTTCTGCAACTGTCAATTCAACAGTAGTAGGAACGGTGACACCAATCACTTCAGTTCCGTAGAATTGGATCTTCACATCTGAGTTTTCAAGGATGTAAAGCAATTCGTTTTCAACGTTGACTACAGGGATTTCGTATTGGTCGTAAGTTTCTGTATTCATGAAGTAGGCTGTGTCATCCATTTTGTACAAGTATTGAGCTGGGACAGTCTCGATGATAGCTTGTTCAAATTTTTCCTCTGGACGGTAGCTTGTGTCAAATGTAGAACCAGTACGGACATCACGCAATTTCATACGCATGATGGTATTTCCTTTACCTGGTTTGTGGTGGCTAGCTTCCAAAACGCGGATCAATTTTCCGTCAGCTGTTTCAAAGGTCATACCAGCCTTTAATTTACTTGCTTCAATCATGTTTTTACCTCTTTAATAAAATAATTTACTCTTTATTGTACCATAAAAGACAACATTACTCAAATATCAGAAGGAGCTTAATTAGTTGACTGGTACGATATTTCCATCTTCGTCTTTAGTAACGAGGACGTATTTTCCATCGACTTCGATGTAAAAATTCTTGCTGGCAGTTTGCCCAGTATTTTGAGCCGGTGCTTGATTTTGAACTTGTTGGCTTAGTTGACCACCGAGAGTTTGGCCAAGATTCATGCCCATAAACATGTTCATCCCATTGCCATTTCCTTCGTTGGAAGCTGCAGCAATGAGTGCTTCGTTACGCGCACGGCGTTCTTCGATTTCAATCGTGTTGTACTTCATTGCCACGAGCTCACTATCAAGCTTGCGAACGATATCAAGACTTTCTTGGTCGTAGCTGAGGTCTTCAAGCAAGATATTAGTTGCTTCAATCCCGTAGAGGCCTGTCCAAACCTTGTTGACCTCTTGTTTAGCGAGTTCGTTAAAGGTGTCTTGGTTGGCATTGAGGCTATAGATATCAACCTTGTTTTCGTTGGTATATTTGGCAATGGCAATCGCGATTTTCGGTGCGATATTTTGACGGAGCGTTCCTTGAGCTACATCTTGGAGAGTAAATGGCTGTCCGTCAGTAATTTGACGGCTAACAGAGCTCACGTAGAAGAGGACTGGATCTGCTATTTTTACATCAAACAAGCCATAGAAACGGATGTTAAGCAGTTGTTGGTAACGTTCGCTGAAGTATTCGACCGCATTTTGTGTGCCGAATTTATTACCTGCAATAGGTTGCATGCGGATAAAGATGATTTCTTGTTGGGTGATGACTTGTCCACCAAAAGAGAAACGGTTTTTAAAGTTTTCCCAAGTGCCCTTTAAACCACCTTTTTCAAGGAGCCAGGCATTATCACCAGCTTGCCATTCGTGGCTACCAGCTTCGAGGACTTCACCAAGGAAGGTACCATTGTTTACCAAAACAGCGGTATAGCCTTGGGGAACGATAACCACACTGCCATCTGACAAAAGTCCAGTATTTTGATTGCTGTGACGAGAACGTCCATCTGGGTCTTTTGTGAGTAATTGACCCTTGACGGCCAAGGCATCGCCAGAGACATTATCTGGAAGGACAATGGCTTCCTTGAATTTACTATCATTAAAACTATTTAAGCCTGCTGATAAGGCTGCACGTATAAATCCCATAATTCCTCCTAATTATAAAGCTCGTCTTCATCCACAACATCATAGGTATCAAGTACCCATTGGTTTGGACTGCGAGAGAGATTGGCACCACAGTAGTCACACTCGCTAACTGCAGAGATTTTTAATGGGGCGCCACAGTTTGGACAGTGGTCGCTCACAACTTGGTCTGGATTGACTGCTTGCGTTTGGCTACCATGTTGACGGATAAAGTTCAATTGATACACGGTGAAGAGATCTTTTTTAGGATTTCCTTCGAGGACACGACGAGTCTCATCGTCAATGACATAGTCCCGCAAGGTAGATGACAGAATCACCACTAAGGTATCATTTCCGTCAGGATTTTCAATGAACTCCTTGATGCGAACGTTTTCGATACAAACTTTCTCTAAAACATTGGTTGTTTTAGCTCGAATATGGTCCTCGAGTTGGGTACTATGTTGGGAGTAGAGACTAGTACTTTCTAGCGCACGGACTGAATTCCAGTTTTTCTCAGTCCAGGCAACCTGCAATTTAAGATAAACTTCCTTAACCCAAGATGTGAAGGCATCAGCGTCAAAGTTTGGATCCCCATTTTTAACACGACTAATGGCCAGTGTGTTGTGTTCAACTCGACGATGGAGCGTTTGATAATCATTATTAGTGTAGGTTGAACTCGAATCTCCAGACTTACTCTGCAAGGATTTGACGATAACAACTAGTATGATTCCTCCAACTAATATGAACATAAATCCTAGATAGGGAGAGCTAGTAGAACTGTCAGAGGATGAGCCGTATCCAGAGCGGTAGTAGTGGTAGGATGAGCCGCCAGAACGACTTCCACCTCCACTTGAGCGGCTGCTACTTCTGGAGCTACTGCGGCTGCTCCCTCCACTTCTGGAATGTCCGACACCCGCATCAACGATTTGAGGCACGGATAGAAAAACAAGTAATAAGCAGGTCATTAAAAGAGCGTAAAACTTTTTCATGTGTCTCCTAACTATATGATTGAAAAGGTAGCATTCTGAATTCGAATGATTATTAAACTATTTAATAACCTTTAAAAATCATTTAAGATATACTAGGCGTTATTTACTAGCATTTAGCTTCTTTATGGAATGGCGTTCGATGAGCCATCCCACAATCCATCCTATTGCTAGCAAGTAATTTTCAAAAACACCGATAGCATTTACAGGAGAGTGATACTCCATATAATTGAGTAAGTGATTTGTTCCTATTCCAATTCCGCCAATAATGAGAGCAAGAAGTGCGATTCGTAGATAGAACCAATCGTATTTAATATTGACAGCGAGAATAATAATCAATACAGCTAAATTCCATATTCCAATTTCTCGTTGCCAACCAGCAGATATTCCGTACCCGGAGTGGCTTCCCATGTACGATGGAAAGAAAATTTGTAGTATAGAAGCACCTAACATAGCGATGATGACTAAGACAAATAGCAATCGTAAAAATTTGTTCATTTATTTTCCTTGTCTCATTCTCGTCTTAAAAGTAGAAAAAAGTGTATAAAGAGTAAATTACTCACTTTCTTTCAACTTCGCCAATTCTTGTGCCAGGAGTTTAAGGGCAACTTGTGGGTTGGCTTGGCCTTTGGTTGCTTTCATGAGGAATCCTGTGAAGGCCTTGTCTGCGTTACGTTTGCCTGACTTGAAGTCGGCAACGGCTGCTTCATTATCTGCGAAGACTTGGTGGATGATTGGAATCAGAACATCTGGATCAGAGATTTGTACCAAGCCTGCTTTTTCCACGTATTCACGCGCGCCACCGCCATTTTTAGCCAGGTGGACAAAGACTTTCTTGGCAATCTTAGAAGAGATAGTACCATCTTCGATGATGGAAATCATTTCTACTAAGTTTTCTGGTGTCAATTCGATTTGTTCCAGTGTCTTACCTTCGGCGTTCAAGAACTGAGCAACTTCACCTTGGAGCCAGTTAGAGACTTGTTTGGCATCGCCACCGAGGGCAACAGCTTTTTCAAAGAAGTCAGAAGTGACTTTGTTTGCCGTCAACTGGCTAGCATCGTAGTCTGACAAGCCAAGGTCAGATACGTAGCGCGCACGGCGTTCTTTTGGAAACTCTGGCAGTTCAGTACGCATTTCCTCAATCCACTCGTCTGAAATTTCAAAGAGTGGGAGGTCTGGTTCTGGGAAGTAGCGGTAGTCTGCAGTACCTTCTTTGACACGCATGAGGATGGTTGCTTTGTTGGCTTCATCGTAACGGCGTGTTTCTTGGCGGATTTGACCACCTGAGCGAAGGATTTCAGCCTGACGTTGGACTTCGTATTCGAGACCCTTGCGAACGTTTGAGAAGGAGTTGAGGTTTTTCAACTCAGTCTTGGTACCGAATTTTTCTTGACCATAAGGACGAAGGGAGATATTGGCATCCACACGCATGGAACCTTCTTCCATCTTAACGTCAGAAATGCCAGCGTACTGGATGACTTCCTTTAGGGCAGTTAGATAAGCATAGGCTTCTTCTGGGGAACGCATGTCCGCTTCAGATACAATCTCAATCAATGGCACCCCTTGGCGGTTGAGGTCAACATAAGAGTAGCCATCTGTACCGTGGGTGTTTTTACCAGCGTCTTCTTCTAAGTGGGCGCGTTCGATACCGATTTTCTTGGTCGTACCGTCTTCTAGCTCCACTTCAATCCAGCCGTTGTAGCCGATTGGCTCATCAAATTGAGAAATTTGGTAGGCTTTTGGATTATCAGGATAGAAGTAGTTCTTGCGGTCAAAGTGCATCTTTTTGTGGATGTCCATGTTGAGGGCAAGAGCAGCCTTGATACCGGCATCGACAACACCTTTATTGAGAACTGGCAGAACTCCTGGGAAAGACCAGTCAATCACGTTAGTGTTGGCGTTTTGGTCATTTCCAAAGTGGGCAGAAGTAGGTGAGAAGATTTTTGAATTGGTGTTGAGCTCTACGTGGACTTCAAGTCCAATGACTGTTTCAAAGTTCATTAGTTGTCACCTCCAAAAATCACGGGTTGTTGTTTGTGGTAGTCTGTTGTTGCTTCAAAGGCAGCAGCAGCTTGGTAAATGGTCTCTTCTGAGTATTTAGGACCGATCAATTGCAGACCGACAGGTAGACCTTGAGCGAATCCAGCAGGGATCGAAATTCCTGGGAGACCTGCTAAGTTGACAGGAATGGTCAAGAGGTCAGCTAAGTACATGGCAACTGGATCGTGGTTGAGTGAATCCAAGTCATAGGCAACGCTTGGAGCAGTTGGTCCCAAAATCAAGTCGTAATCCGCAAAGACGTTTTCGAAATCTTGGATGATGAGGGTACGGACTTGTCCAGCCTTCTTGTAGTAGGCATCGTAGTAACCTGATGAAAGGCTGAAAGTACCTAGCATGATACGGCGTTTCACTTCTTCACCGAAACCTTGGCTACGGCTGTTTACATAGATTTCATCAAGGTTACTTGCATCTTCTGCGCGGTAGCCATAACGGATACCGTCAAAGCGTTGCAAGTTTGATGAGGCTTCCGATGAAGCGATGATATAGTAAACGGCAACACCGTATTTAGAATGAGGAAGGCTGACTTCTTCGACGATGGCACCCAGTTTTTCAAAGTGTTTGGCTGCGTTAAGAATGGTTTCCTTAACCTCTGGGTCAATCCCTTCACCAAGGTATTCCTTAGGCAAAGCAATTTTCATTCCCTTGATGTCTTGACCAATTTTTGAAGTAAAGTCGGCAATGCGGACAGGAGCAGAAGTAGAGTCTTTAGCATCTTCGCTGGCAATCGCATTGAGCAAGAGGGCATTTTCTTTAACAGTTGGTGCAAAAGGTCCAATCTGGTCTAATGAGCTACCGAAGGCAATGAGACCGAAACGTGAAACCGTTCCGTAGGTTGGCTTGAGACCAACGATCCCGTTGAAGGCAGCAGGTTGGCGGATGGAACCACCCGTATCAGAACCAAGTGACAAGCGGACTTGCCCAGAAGCTACAGCTGCGGCAGAACCGCTTGATGAACCACCGGGAACCTTGCTGTGGTCCCAAGCATTTTTAGTGGCACCGTAGTAAGAAGTTTCACCTGATCCACCCATGGCAAACTCGTCCATGTTGGTTTTTCCGACAACAATCATACCCTTAGCTTTGGCATTGGCAACGGCTGTCGCATCAAAGATTGGCTCGTAGTTGTAGAGCATTTTTGAGGCAGCAGTTGTGAGGATGCCGTCAGTAGAAATATTATCCTTAACAGCCAGTGGAATTCCTGAAAGGACATTATCCGCGTCAATTCCAGCTTCATCAATGGCTTTAGCTTGAGCAAGGGCTTGTTCTTCAGCGATAGTGACAAAAGCATTGATAGCTTTCTCGCGAGACTTGATATCTTCAAGCGTGGCTTGTGTCAATTCAGTAGCAGAAATTTCCTTAGAGACAAGGAGGTTGTGCAAGTCTTCAATAGTTTTGTTATTAAAAGTCATTAGGCATCTCCTCCATCATCTAGGATAGCTGGTACCTTGATATAGTAGTTTTCTTTTTCAGGTACGTTTTTAAACAAGCGGTCACGGTCTGTTCCTTCTTCGGCCACATCAGGGCGGAGTACGGTCTTGCGGTCAGCCAGGGTTGTAGTAGGTGCGACACCAGTTGTGTCGACTTCGCCCAGCAATTCAACCATGTCAACAATTTTAGACAAGGTTGTCGCAAAGGCAGCAGTTTCTTCTTCAGAGAATTTTAATTTTGAAAGATTGGCAACGTGTGTTACCTCTTCTTGCGTAATTTTCATCTTGCATCCTTTCGTGAAATGATGATTTTTAGTCTGTTCTATTTTACCATATTTTCCTATAAATAAGGGAGCCAAACTGAAAAGAAATAGAAATTGAAAAATCGCTTTTAATTCGCTATAATGGTTAAACTAGAGAATAGAGAAAATAAGGGTTAGGATAGAAATATGTTCCATCAATTTATCACCAGATCTCAAACGGTTCCTCCTCCCATTTCGCTCTTTTGGTATGGGATCATGATGCTTCTCTTAGTGCTTTGTATTTATGGAGCGCTTGTTTATCACAAAAATCCGAAATTTGTCCGCTTGTTTAAGGGGATTCAGATCCTCCAGTTGCTAGCCCTATATAGCTGGTATGTTGGCTTTGGGATCCCATTTTCTAATAGTCTTCCTTTTTATCATTGCCGTTTGGCTATGTTTGCGGTGGTTTTCTTGCCAGATAAATGGCGGAGCAAGCAATATTTTGCCCTCTTAGGAGCAAGTGGAGCGGTATTTGCTTTGGTTTACCCTGTTTTTGACCCCTATGATTTCCCCCATATTACCAGTTTTTCATTTTTGATTGGGCACTATGCCCTTCTAGTGAATTCCTTGATTTACTTGATGAATCACTATGACAAGACCTTGCTTAAGAAGTATATGATTGTAGCCTATACCTTTATTCTCAACCTCTTTTTAGTTGGGGTTAATCAGGTAACGGGTGGAAATTATGGTCTCTTAAGAGATACCCCGTTTATCTCGAATGCTTCTCTATGGATAAAGTACCTCCTTGTGTCGGTCATCCTTTCACTGGCTCTTGTTCTCTTTGATATCTTGTTCAAGAAACGGTGGAAAAAGAGAAATCAGGCGCAATCTGTGCTTTAGCTTGCCTTTTCATCAGATGAGCAATTGAAAAACTCCCCAAAATCCGCTATAATGGAGAGTTGAAAGGAATGGTAAAATCCAATGTAGAGATCATTCTTAGCTACTGAAACAACTAAAATAGAAAATCAAAGAAAGAGAACTTATGACTATTCAAGAAGAAATCAAGAAACGCCGTACCTTTGCTATCATCTCCCACCCGGACGCCGGGAAAACAACCATCACTGAGCAGTTGCTCTACTTTGGAGGTGAGATTCGTGAGGCTGGTACGGTAAAGGGGAAGAAAACAGGGACTTTTGCTAAGTCTGACTGGATGGATATCGAGAAACAACGTGGGATTTCGGTCACGTCATCTGTTATGCAGTTTGACTACGACGGCAAGCGCGTGAACATCCTCGACACACCAGGGCACGAGGACTTCTCAGAAGATACCTATCGTACCTTGATGGCGGTGGATGCTGCGGTCATGGTCGTGGACTCTGCCAAGGGTATCGAGGCCCAAACCAAGAAATTGTTTGAGGTTGTGAAGCACCGTGGCATTCCAGTCTTTACCTTTATGAACAAGCTGGACCGTGATGGTCGTGAGCCACTGGACCTCTTGCA
This sequence comes from Streptococcus sp. SR1, assembly GCF_000526075.1. Taxonomy (NCBI): domain Bacteria; kingdom Bacillati; phylum Bacillota; class Bacilli; order Lactobacillales; family Streptococcaceae; genus Streptococcus; species Streptococcus sp. SR1. The sequence goes on along the minus strand of NZ_JATR01000008.1, from coordinate 4,655 downwards.
AGAGCTAGAAGAAGTCCTTGGCATTGCGAGCTATCCGATGAACTGGCCAATCGGTATGGGGAAAGCCTTTGAAGGATTGTATGACCTCTATAACCAACGTTTGGAGCTTTATAAAGGGGATGAACGTTTTGCTAGTCTGGAAGATGGGGATAAGCTCTTTGGCAGCAATCCTTTCTACGCTCAGGTTAAGGACGATATCGAACTGTTGCAAGAAGCAGGAAATGAATTTTCAGAAGAAGCTATTCTTGCAGGAGAACTGACTCCGGTCTTCTTCGGTTCAGCCCTCACTAACTTTGGGGTGCAGACCTTCCTTGAGACCTTCCTTGAGTTTGCTCCAGAACCACATGGCCACAAGAAAACAGATGGCGAAATTGTGGATCCTTATGACAAGGATTTCTCAGGATTTGTCTTTAAAATCCAAGCCAACATGGACCCTCGTCACCGTGACCGTATCGCCTTTGTTCGTATCGTATCAGGTGAGTTTGAGCGAGGGATGAGTGTCAATCTGCCTCGTACTGGGAAGACTGCCAAGCTTTCTAATGTCACCCAGTTTATGGCAGAAAGTCGTGAAAATGTAACCAATGCCGTGGCAGGAGATATCATCGGTGTTTACGATACTGGTACTTATCAGGTTGGAGACACTTTGACAGTTGGAAAAAACAAGTTTGAATTTGAACCGCTACCAACCTTTACCCCTGAAATTTTCATGAAAGTTTCTGCCAAGAACGTCATGAAGCAAAAATCTTTCCACAAGGGGATTGAGCAACTGGTGCAAGAAGGAGCCATTCAGCTTTATAAGAATTACCAAACTGGCGAGTACATGCTAGGGGCTGTGGGACAACTCCAGTTTGAAGTCTTTAAGCACCGCATGGAAGGCGAGTACAATGCAGAAGTTGTCATGAGCCCAATGGGTAAAAAGACGGTTCGTTGGATCAAGCCTGAGGACTTGGATGAACGGATGTCCTCAAGCCGCAATATCTTGGCTAAAGACCGTTTCGACCAACCAGTCTTCCTCTTTGAAAATGACTTTGCCCTTCGCTGGTTTGCAGACAAGTATCCAGACGTAGAGTTGGAAGAGAAAATGTGATGAAGATACAAAGCCCGTAAAAAAGCGAGAAGAAAATAGGAAAATCGCCGAAGGAACGTAGTTTCTAGAAGATTTTATCTTTTTCTCGATGCTTTTAGGGCGTGTTCAGTTTTTCTAAACGCTTCACTAGGAAAAATCCACGAATATTATCGATTCGTGGATTTTTCCGTCGTAACCACGTTTTACAAATGAAATCGATTTGTAAAACTCAGTGTCGTAGATTAAGGCTATTAATTAGTATGGCATTTTGCTTAAATATGTCGTAAGAAAAGTCCTCGAATGTTTTTGATTCGTGGATTTTTTTGTTGGAAAGGATAGAAAGTTACCTCGGCTACCGGCCTCATTAATTCATTTGTGAAACTGCCTTTAAATACTCCACTCCTAAAAGTCTGTGGATGCTATTGATTCATGGACTTTTTCTATATTTTGAATAAAAATCAATTCCCTGAGTGATTGGAATTATTTGCTCAATTTTTAAAGCATATAGAAATGATTAAAAAATAAATAAAATATATTAACAGAACAATAAAATGAGAATTATATTGAAAAAATAGAATAGATTTGAAATCAAGTTATTTTTGAAATCATTTTCTTTCTTTAGGATATATTATAGATATTGAATTGTCGGTATATTTGGTATATAATAAGGAGATAGTATTTTATAGGTGAATAGATCTTTTTCAAGTTGAGGGGATGAACATGTTTTTTAGACGCCAGAAGGGTGAATATAGAGAAACAGACCGTGTAACTCGGTTCAAATTAATCAAATCAGGGAAGCATTGGCTACGGGCCTCGACTTCCCTTTTTGGCTTATTTAAGGTGATGCGTGGAAGTGCGGATACGAGCCAAGTAAAGACAGAAATGGTTGAAAAGCAAGAAGGTCAGAAGTTGACCGGCTTGGATGTCTTGAAAGGGATAGCAGCTACGGGAACGATCTTAGGTGGTTTTGCTGCGACGCAAACGCGTGTTTATGCCAATGATGCAGTCGCTGTTGAAAAGACTGTCGAATCAAAAGATACCCTGGCGACGAGAGATTCAGTAGTGCTGGGGACGACACAGGATCATCAAGATGCCGCTAGCTTGTCTCTGTCTACCAGTCAAAGCCAGTCATTGTCAGAATTCAATTCGCAGAGCGCCAGTCAATCTGCCTCTACGAGCCAGTCTATCAGTGCCTCAAACTCTTCTAGCGTGAGCCAGTCGATGAGCCAATCTGCTTCTACTAGTCAATCCTTGGCAAACAGTCAAAGTGTAACTGCTAGTTCAAGTGAATCCCTTGGAACACAGAAACAAGCGAATAGTGGTCTGTCAGAGAGAGCTTCAGTTGGTGTTCAAAGTCAGTACCAAGCAAGTGAGTCAGCTCGGGAGACAGTGAAAGAATCACAACCTTCGAAAGAATTAGAAGCAGTTGATTTTTCTACAGAATCCTTACCTCAAAGTCAGTCTGGTCGTGTAAAGAATGAAGGTGTGACGGCTGAATCGAGTTTCACAATGACTTCTGTAGCCTTGACAGAAAAGCAAAGTGAAGAAAAACGGAAGAAATTAGAGGCCTTGTCTGCTGAGATTGGGCAATTTCTAGCTCAAGCGCAGGGACTTCCAAACTCGGATGAGGCGATCACGAAGGCTAGTCTAGCGAAGAATGAGATAGCAGAGGCCTTGAAAGGGGAGGTTTCTAACCTTGCCACTATCCTACAAAAAGCTACAGAAGCTCGAAATAGCATTGCAAATGCTGTGTTACGTGCCAACTCTGGACTTCGTGACAGCAGAAACGGACAAGCTTTGACCAAAGCTTCAAATACCGCTAGCTTCAGAGCTGCTAGGGATACAGAGAAGCCAGAACTTCAGAAAATAACCGTTACAGGTGGCGCAGTTCTAGAAGGACAAAAATTTAAAATTTATCGAGAAGAAAATTTTTCTGCGACCATTGAGTTTACTGATAACAGTGGTCGAATTGAACATGCAAAATTTGTTCCTACTGCTGTTCCTGCGGCCTATCCGGCTACTTCAACTCTTGTCTCATTCACTACGAGTAATGGCCAAAGTATCAGCATGATTGTTCCGACAAATAAACTAGCCAAAGATGGAAATGCTACAGCATCAAATCCTTTCACCGTTTCAATCACGGGTTCTGTTGGAAAAAATCAAGCAGTAAATAGTTTGTGGACTCGTTATGTTTTCACCTATGATCAGGAAGGTAATTTTAGCGGAAATACTACTGACGTAGGTCTTGTAAAAGATTTAACAGCCAATCCTGCCGCAATTCAATTTGAAGTCCATGCTCAGTCTGAAAAGTACGAACCAGCTATCAATGCTGAGGTGAATCGAAACTTTACTCTAACGGCCAATTCAGGGACTGTTTCTGTTGGTGAAGCCAGTCAGTACATCACGAATGCTACAGGGACGCCAGAATTACCTACTACAGGAATTACTAAGGGAACTAGAACAACCTATACTTGGAAATCTGGAACTAATACGAATTTGTCTGCTGGTCGGCATACTTTGACAGCGGTGGTAACTTATCCAGATGGAAGTACGGATGAAATTGACGTGAGCTTTACTGTGCGCCCTCAGACGCCAAGGATAGAGAATCAATATCTTAACGAAAAAGGTGGGCTCTCAAATCAAGCGATTACGGTAGATGGGGTTGCTCCAGGTGGGACAGTTACTTTAACAATTGCAGGTGAAACATTTACCAAACAGGCAACGGGGAGTTCTACCAGTGTAACCTTTACTGCAACTGACTTGAAGAAAGTATATGATCGCAATGGAGGACGACTTCCTAGTGGACCAGTGACTGCTAGTACGACAGTGGATGGTTTGGTTTCAGATGTGTTTAATGGACAAATTACGCCAAATCAAGCGTCAATTTCAGTAAGTAATAGCCAGTCTGCCTCGGTGAGCTCGAGTGAGTCAGCATCGGTAAGCTCCAGCCAGTCAGCGTCTGCAAGTTCGAGTCAGTCCGCTTCAGCGAGTGCGAGTCGATCAGCCTCAGCGAGCGCTAGCCAATCCGCTTCAGCGAGTGCAAGTGAATCAGCTTCAGTAAGCTCCAGCCGGTCTGCATCGGTAAGTTCAAGTGAATCCGCTTCAGCCAGCGCTAGTCAATCAGCCTCAGTAAGTTCAAGCGAATCAGCCTCAGCGAGCGCTAGCCAATCCGCTTCAGCGAGCGCTAGTCAGTCTGCGTCCGTAAGCTCAAGCCAATCTGCTTCAGCGAGCGCGAGCCAGTCAGCGTCTGTCAGCTCAAGCGAATCGGCTTCAGTAAGTGCCAGCCAGTCTGTGTCCGTAAGCTCAAGCCAATCAGCATCAGTGAGTGCTAGTCAATCTGCATCTGCAAGTTCGAGTCAATCCGCCTCAGTAAGCTCAAGCCAATCTGCTTCAGCGAGCGCTAGTCAGTCAGCCTCAGCGAGCGCTAGCCAATCCGCTTCAGCTAGCTCGAGTCAATCTGCATCTGTGAGCGCAAGTGAGTCAGTTTCCGTAAGTGCTAGCCAATCAGCATCATTGAGTTCGAGTCAGTCTGCCTCAGTAAGTTCGAGCCAATCTGTATCGGTGAGCTCAAGTCAATCCGCTTCAGCGA
>NZ_JATR01000007.1:0-15447 GCF_000526075.1 Streptococcus sp. SR1 | reverse complement strand
GGGCAAACTAAAAGGACTTAGCCCTGTGCAATACAGAACTAAATCCTTCGCTTAAATTATTTGTCTAACTTTTTGGGGTCAGTACATTTTGAGAGTTATTATCTACATTATTTGCCTTTTTCTTTTGTCAACCAATATGTGATTCCTGCTGATGAAATTGCTGATAAAATAATCGCTAAAATAACCCATACTCTGTTATTATCCACTGAAATTGGCGCTTCATATGTTTCTTTTTTAGTTTCAATTGGATTAGATAAAAAATTCATCACATTTTGATTGGTCGTTCCACCATCACGAATATTCTTCATAACAGTTTTAAAGGACTCTGCGTAGTCTCTATTCCCTTGAATAACTTCTGCTTCATTAGATATCAAATCATTCGTAGTTGAAATAGTCTTATCAACATTACCTTTAATAGTCTGAACTTGGTCAACAAATTGAGTAAACTGATCCTTCATAGTTCCAACCGCTTCATGATTTTGACTAGTTTCTTTTGATCCAGTAGAAGTTGTAGACACTAATGATTCAATTGAACTATATAAGCGATTTGATGACTCACTATCATTTATTAATATTCCGCTATTAGCATCTGAAGCTGTACCCGTCACTTCCAATTGTTTCGCTTTCGTTTCCTTCCACTTATCGTACTCGGTTGATAAGGTCTTAATCGAATTGTTATACCAATCAGCTAAGTTTGTAATTTGATTTTTGAAATAATCATTTGGTAACTCAGCTTCAGCCAATTCAGGCAATGTGTCACTTGATTTTTCTAATGACTCCAAAGAGTTTTGAATTTGTTCCAACAAAGCTATACCTGACTCTTTAAACTTAGCAACTTGATCTTCTGACAACTGAGTCGCTATATCATCACGACTGATATTACCATACATATTGTAAACAGAATCTGGTGATAAGGCAGAAAAATTAATAGAGGAGCTACTTGGACTTCCATAAATTGCTTGAATCATACCAGTTGTACGATCGATTTTGCTTAATTTATCAAGAATATGTTTTAAATCTTTTTTCACTAAAACATCTGACTCTTCTTTATCGCTACGATAAATAGTTTTCTTGACAGGAATTGTAGTTTCACCAATGTGTACTTCAAATGAAATTTCATTTTTCCCATAATGTGGTTCTAAAGTATATTCAACCGTCATAGTATAAGGTTTATCATCTGTTATAGTTTGCTCTCCTCCAACTAAAGTAGCATTTCCTGTAACATAAATTTTAGCTTTAGGAGATAAATATTTTGTCCCTTTAGAACTGCTAAAATCTCCGCCACCCTCAACTACCGTTGATGATTCAGGCAAACTACTGGATGGTTTTGTCACAGAAGCTTCGACAGTTTCAGACTCAGCCTGGGGTAATTTAACTGTCAATTCCATAGTTTCTGTTACTTTATCGAGCTTATCATTTTCAATCGATAAAAATTCAAAAATAGGTAATCCACTTATAGAGGTGGCCTTCTTATCAAATTTAGTATAATTCTTAAGTAAATCTATTTTTTCATTATATTCTTTGACTTGATCAGCTGTTAGGACATTGAGTTTCTCCAATTTACTAAATAAAGTTTGGTAATCAGTTGGTTCAATACTAATATCTGTTAGATTTGAACGAATTAAAGTTTGATAAGTTTCAGGCAAATGATTTTCAGTAATCAAACTTTTATTAATCTGATCTACAAGTGTTGCTTTAGTATCCGAAGTAAGGTCCGATTTTAAATCAACATCTTCTTTACCAAAGTAAAAGAGTGATATTTTCTTTTTCTCTTCTTCTAATTCTGTTTTAAGATGTTCAAATTCAGATTTTCTATCTTTTATTTTACCTTGATAATCAACAATAACCTTATGATAATCAACTACTAAATCTTCTAGTTTAGCTTGTTCAGATTTTTCCTCATCTGTACTATTTCCAAATTGATACAATGATTTAAGCACCGAATCATTTAAACCATCTATAATTTTAGAATTTTCTTCATGCTGTTCTTTCAAGGTACTATTGGTTGTTAAGACATTCTTTTCAAATATATCCTTCTGAAAATCAAAATAAGTTTTAACTTCCGTAAGTTGTTTTTCTAATCCGATTCCTGTATTATTTAAAAGGCTAACAACAGAATCAGAAAAAGCCTTTTGAGAATCTTCATAAGACGAATTCGTTTTCTGTAGATTTGAAGCTAATTCTAAAGTGCTTAACATAGACTGACTTGCTTCGTTTGACGGACCATAGATATATTGAGAAATTTTTGAATGCGTTCCAGACTGTTCATTTACAATATTATCAACATTTCTTTTAGCATCATCTAGATTGTTGATAACACTTGAAAAATACATTTTTATAACATTTTGGTTAATAGTATTAAGGTACTCGCCTACTCGTAACTCAACATTCTTAGATTTAACTGGATCTAAATTTGATTTCGTTTTATATGTTATCTTTGCTCTATCAGGATTAAAACTTTCCAGTTGAGCTATTTTTTCTGAAAACTGTTGTTCGATATAAACAATTACATCAACCGACCCATTTTCAAATCGATTTTCAGCAACATTACGAGTCATGACAGTCCATTGATTTGTATTCTCTTTTGATAATAAATTTGTGAAATCATTTCCTAGATTATAGGCGTTGCCATTTAATACGCCTCCAGCATCTTCATTTACCAGAGCAATATTCAATTTACGATCGTTAACCTTATTCGTTACAGAAATCTCTTGATTCTTTAAATAAATAAATGTTGCTCCTGAACCAACCAACAAAGTTACAAAAACACTACTACCTATAATTATTTTTTTCATAGCTAACCTCTCTCATTTATCTCTTTATTATACCACGAATACTAGAGTCAGGCAAGGAGGGCTTATAATCTTTATTATATTAATAAAACTTACCAATTCGTAACTTGCTTATGCACCGACCTATATACTAAATTTTAGGTGTTTCATTTTCTCATCATATAGAAAATCCTAGAATGAAATCCTAGGATTTGTATGTCATTTTTTGAAGTCTTCTACGGTGAAGTGGTCATAGCTGATTTTTGAGACTTCCTTCTTTTTGGGTTCTACCAACTTTTAATCTTTTTTAGCTCGTATCCCTACCATGATATCTGTATATAAAACATCATTTATCTTACTTGAAATATAAAATACCGGTGTAGATTCTTCTAAGTCATTGTCGATCAATAAATTGGTTAAGCCGTATATAGCCTTATCAAAGTTGACTGCTTCCTCCCCAGTAACTCTAGCTCCTACCATTTGAGGAACTAAAAAATAACTGTTATAAGCTGTCCCTTCCAGTAATTCATTCTCTCCTAAATAATCCTCATGAACGGGAAGATAAACTGTGATGTTGTATGTCCCATCATCCAACTCTCCGATATGGGGGCATGAGTAAAATGGATTGCTTTTAGGTGTATATCCAGCTGCTACGGCTGTTTGAACCATATCTTGAAAGGCTACTGCAATTTCATCACCAGTAATGTTGTAATCGACACTTAAGACATTACTCATCATTAATGATTGATTCATACCATATGTAATTTCTGCCATTTTACTTCTCCACTGGGATAATCAAATCTACAAACAAATCATCATAAACTGGAATCAAGACCAGATACAACTTATCTTGCAACTTCCAACCGTGATCTCTGATGTAATCCTTCATCTCGTAGATGGACTGGTCCAAGCCATCCTCAAATGGCACACGTTTGCTGATACCCTCAATATTTAAACTAGCTTGGTACCTTAGTTGGCTCGTTGAGTTTGTTTCTGAAATGACAGGTATATAAAGGGTAACGTCCTGTTCTTCTTCGTCAAATTGAGTTGGAGTCATTTCAAAAATGGTCGGACCATCTTTATAGATGCCATTGGTATAGGGTAAGAGTTCTGTGTGGACAAACAACTCCAATAGTTCGTCCGCTTGAATCTGGACCTGGTCTGTCATCAAATGTTCCATATGAATTTGGACTTCTTTAATCATGTTTCTTTTCCTTTTTAAATCTATTTTTATCAAATTCTTTATTTTGAATCAAATCTGAAGACACTTCTATATGCTTGATTGGTCTTGTTTCCTCAACATCATGACGGTGTTGGTAGGCATAGATAATATAAAACCAAGGTAAGTACACAGCTTGTCCAAAAGCCATTGATAATAAAGACGCTCCCCATCCCCAAAAATATTCATATCCAAACATCGCTAAAAATATACAGACACACGATAAAATAAGTGGAGGAGCGAGTAAAAAATTAACCATAAATTTGCTGGCTTTCTGCGAGATAACTTCTTCAGAGTCCAAATCGACCAAGCAGCTCATGACGACTATTACAATAATGGATTGGATAAGAGGGAGGGATAGCTTTAATCCAATAAAATTATGGTCCCCACTCATAGCACCAAAACCAATAATGATATAAATATGACCAGTCAGATACATGAGATAGGTTCCAAAACTGGTTAATATCCCTCGCTTAAGATCCAGTAAAAATACTAGATTTAAAACCCAAACAACAATCCCTGTAATAAGCAACCCTTGATATAAGTCCTCATTTTTTAGAACCTCTAACCCTCCTGCCATAAACATAAAAAAGGCTATAGGATATAAAATAAAAATCCCATTTAACACCCCCCAAAGTGGAACAGGGCCTTTTATTTTGCTTCGTTGAAATTCAAAAGTTTTTTTAATTCGTTCCAGTATCATTTAAACCATCCTCTCATGCCTTTGATCAGGCTATTGGCACCTTTTTTCAGGTTATCAGTGACATTAAACTTTTTATCAAGCCAGTTCAGCCCAGCTACCGCTGCAGCAGATGCTGCTATTGCACCTAAGCCAGTTAACCAAACAGGAGCAGTAGCAACACCTAGCGCACCCGCTGCTAAAGCGCCTACAAATGCTGCTCCTGCGCTCGCTGCTCCTGTTGCTGCAACAGTTGTTCCCGCTGCCTTGGCCGCATCTATCACAAAACCTGTTGCCACACTGGCCTTAACTTCATTTCCTCTTAGACCTTGACGTTTGGCCTCTTGTTTATTATCGCTGACTTTTGAAAAAGTATCAACTACATCTAAAGCAACACCAACAACCGCTGCTCCTTTTAAAAACTTACCAAACTTCGTAGCTGATTTAAAACCTTCTTTGTAATTTTTAAAGCTATCTGTAGCAGACTTAACTAAACCTTTAAATCCTCCAGAGGCGCCTGCCTTTCCTAAACTCCACAGGCCTTTACCAGCACCTTTGAAAGTAATCTCTTTAATAAATTCTTCTTTCAATAGGCTTCCAGTTGTAGACACAATTGATTTTCCTACACTAGCCACTTTGGTACTAAATCGAGTTGTATCTTTAAAAGATTTGAAAACCTTACTCAATTCTTCATTATATTTAGTATAGCCTAGCTTTTTCATTATGGATTTGAAGGTCTGTGGAACACCACCATTTTTATATTGAACAACCTTATAAGTACGACTGCCACTTAACTTCTTGCTAACTTCAAAAAAGTCATCTAGTAATTGACCAAATTTTGTCGTTTCTTTTAGGACAATGGTATCTCCTTTTTTATTTTGACTAAAACGATACAACGCATATAAAGCTGGCAAAATAGATTTTAAATGTTTTTTATAGTCCTTACTATTTTTATATAAATCACTCTTTGTGACATTTTTATAAACATTAAATAATGAATCTATTAAGTTCTCATTTTCGGCCACCGTCCCACTATACTTAGACTCGGCAAGTTGTTTTGCGAGAGCATTTTGGTACTTCACAGCTTTAGAGTTGCTATGGATAGCTGTGTGAATCTCTGAAACTGAGTTTTTAAACTGAGTTCGATTATAATAATTTCTCGATACGCGGTTCCCATATGGAAGAGGGGCATAACCTGATAGTGTAGCGATTTCACTATTTTGCATATCTATAAGGTCAAATGTATCTGTTTTTAGAAGAACACTATTAAAAGCCTCCATGTTCTTTATGGTATCATCTAAACTCTTGACTGCTTGATTGTAGCTTGTATTCACACTATCCAAACTAGGATTCGTTAACGTCAGGATATCGCTTATCCCTGCATAGATATTTTTCGTCTTACTGGAACTGCTCTTTAATCCCCCGATCGGATCTTTCATCCGTTGCTTGATACGTTCTAGGTATTCTGTCTTAATAATGGCACTGTTGTCGGTCTCTGACACCGTGTCTTGAAAGAGCTTCACAAGTCCATCATAGCGACTGACAATGCTATCTAGGGCATTGACATAGTTATCAACCAGTGGTATCTGATAGTTAGTCACCTTCTGGTTAATGGCATCCTTCACTGCCCCTTTGAGGCTATCGGTTGAAACGACCTCTGATAGACGGCTTCTCGAAACAGATAGCTGTTCCTTGATACTATTTACCGAAATAACTAACAACTCTTTTTGAACTCGAACTTCGGATACATCAATCTTCATTCACTTCCTCCTCTGCGTAAACACTGGAAATCAGTCCTGCGTCTAGATAGTCCTTACGCAGAGCTTCTTGGCAGTAGTGTTCATCCACGGTATCCGAATACCCTTCTGATACTACTCTCTTAATCAAGAGATTGCTTAAAAACAAGGGGGAAGTGTCAAAGCGTAATCCAAATGGATAGCCATGACCGATGTAGTCCATATAATGACCATTATCCAAATCAACTCGACGACCTGAAAGAACTACAAAAAAGTCCATCTGTTCGCTTTCAAATGACTCAACCAACTCCTTAGGAAGAAGCTCACGATCAAGTTCCACAACAGTACCCAAAGGATAGATACGACTTAAACAGAGATCCACATAGGAAGCATACTGGATAAAAACTGAACGAGGTAAGGTGACTTCTTCTTGGAGACGCCGAATCCGCACGAGTTCTTTTTCATAGAAAAACTCCAACGGCGCCCCTATCATTGGATGATAATGATAACTAGGCTCGTCATTCATAAAAGCTATATAACACGCCCTAAAAACATCCGGATGTCCTGATAAGGTCATCGCTACCGCTGTCAATACTTCCTGATCCTTTTCAGACAGGTTACATCTAGACAAAGCTCGGGCGAATAAAATCATTTGTTCTTCCTTCATGGTAGCACCCCTCCTGATGCAATAGCTCCTGCTGCGATAGCTCCTGCTTCATGCGCGTCATCATCTATCTTATTCTGTCCTGCTTGTTCCATTTTTAGAGCATCTGAGCTGGTAAAATTTTTCAAAGTAACAATAGACTTGTTAAAGTGCTCCAAAACGTCATTAAAAGTGGTAAAAGGGGTAAGATCTGTGCGACTAAACCGCATATCACTTAGTTTACCGATTCCTTTAGTTGATGTAGAAACATCTCTTGTAATAGTGTTCCAACTGGATTGATTTACACCTGTATCTACCATTTCTCTCCCTAATCCTCCATATATTCATAGACACGAGCCTGATGATAATAAGATGCTATTGCAGACTGTAGTTCACTTGATTGAGTTTCCAGACTACGTATCTTATCCTCAATAGCAGTTTTATTATTGTTATGGCTATCTCGAAAATTAGTAATATTCGTTCCTAAATTATAAAAATGACCTTCAAAATCTTGCTGACGACTCCCCTTAAAACTAGAGGAATCTAAAGGAAGAATCTGACCTAAAGATCTTGCACGATTATCAATAGACTGTATCTCACTTGCTAAACTACTGCTAGCTTTTCTTAATCTAGATATTTTCCCGTCAACTACACTTTTTTCTCTTTGAGCTTCAGTAGCTTGTCGACGAAATCTAGCCGCAATTTGTTTATAATACGACCCCATTTCCCTTCTCCTTTTTATAAACTGTACTTCATTTTAGCATATTTTGCTTAGAATCAACAACCCATATACATATCCTTATGATTAAACTTACTCCCTTTGAATCAATCCCCAAAAGTGAGAACTCCTATAGTTAACTTTTGGGGAAAGGCTCTTATCAAGTTCAAGCGTGAAGGGTTGCTGATATTATCTTGGTAACTTAATTCTGCAAACTTCTCTTCCAACAAAGAAATGAGTTTCATCGACTTCTAGAAGAGTTTCTTTGTAATTTGACTTACCTTTAATCATTCCTTGATCCATAAATCTAGTACCAAATATACCTGCTGGCATATTTGCACGCAATCTCTTACTAAATTCATCAAATTTACTTTCGATACTTTTCTGATAGCCATGGAAAATAAAGTAAACTTCCGCTTTAGAGGCATTTTTGATAATCGTTTCTAACACATTTGCAGAAAGTAACATTTTTTCATTTACGGTATGAATGTCTGGCATGTAAACAAACATCATTTGATTATCGCCACCATGTAGTCTTCGTTCAATTTCACTAACAAGATCTGTTAAAGCTGTACTAAAGTTATTTAACAAGATGATTGAATCAAAACTATCTGGATTTGCAAGACGTCCATCAATATCAAAAAGAATACGTTGAGCTTGCCCATTCAAATTTTCAAATGCCATCAATAACACTGCTTCGAGTAGTTCCGTTTGCTGTGGCGTGTCATCCATAATGACAAAATAGCCATGTTTTTTAGGATTAAAACCTACCACCTTAGTTGTCTCTTTATCATATCCGATTGGGATTTGACCTTGTTTCAGCATCTCTTGAACTGTAGCTGATTGTTTAAATTCATCAAGCGTCACTTCATTTGGCAACATTGGGATTGGCTCTGGGCAAACTCCTGTCCAGCTTCTTGCAATCAACTTGACTTCTTCTTCCAAGTTATATAGGCGCTCAATGTCCCCTTCTCCACTTATCGGGAGATAAACCTGAATGGCATAAGGGATATCTTCTTTCAACTGGGCACGACCAAAAATTTCTTGTTGAATTAAAGCATCGCGTCCGATAATTTCCTTAGAAGCTCCTTCATCAACTAGGTAAAAGGCCAAGCGCGAGGTGATATTACTTGACATACTGATTTTAAGGCTATTTGAACGAAGTGCTGTCAAAATCACATAGCATCCAAGACTCGCTCCCTCACGTAGGAGGCGGTTAATCGTACTTTCAATAGCTTCTTCTAGCGGTGTATCTTTTATAGTATCAAAGCCGTCGAAAATAGTAAGAATAGCAGGAAGCTTCTCACCTGATTTTTGTTCGTATTGGGAAAGACTTGCTACATTATAGAGCGCAAACTTCTCCTTGCGAATCTTCAACTCATGGTCAATACGTTTTAAAAACTTAACCAGTTTTTCTTCTTCGTCAAACCGTGTCAAATCAACCACATGTGGTAAATCTTTTAGTGGCAAGAGTCCATTTGTCCCAAAGTCAAATAAATTGATTTGTACTTGCTCTGGAGTATTCAAACGAGCGAGATTTAACACTAGAGTTTGAAGAGCTAGGGATTTCCCAAAACCAGGTGAACCATAGAAAACTGTATGCCCCATTTTTTCCAAATCAAAATGATAATCCTTTTGACGTTGCTCTGTCGGAATATCCATTCGAGCAAAGGGAACGGCCAATACTTTTTCATCGGTCCAGTGAATATCTGTTTGAGGGGATATGATGGCTGTCTCTAGTGGTTCTAACCACGGTTTATCTGGCAGGTTGAGAGGCACAGTCTTGCTCACTCTTGCTATGTAGTTTACAACAGCTGAGAGTTCCGTGATTTCTTCCGTCTGATCAGCAGTATAATTTTCATCCTTAGATAGGTCATCAGATAGCAATTCATATTGTCCCAGGTCATTTATCAACCAAATTCGTTCATCAACAACTTCTTGAACTCCCTCTGTTTGTGGGGCATACTGCGCACCACTCCAAGCAGACTGGAACAACTCATAGATTTCGTTATTTCCTACTTGTAAGTAGGCACGCCCTGGTTCAGTAATACTCGCTGCATCTGGTGTTTTGATAATTTCATTTGAATCAGACTCATCTGACACTTTCAAAGCTAGTTTGAAACGCGAGTTTGACCATATTTGATCATTCACGACACCTGATGGCTTTTGTGTAGCAAGAATTAGATGGACCCCAAGCGAACGTCCGATACGGGCTGTCGAAACCAGCTCTGTCATAAATTCTGGTTCATGTTCTTTCAATTCAGCAAACTCATCACTAATAAGGAACAGATGAGGTAATGGTTTGTCTGGATAGCCTGATTTGTCAGTAGCATTTTGGCCTTCCTTATATAATTTAGTGTATCCATTAATATGGTTGACACCAAATTGATTAAATAGTCGTTGGCGTTTTTGTAACTCTGCTTTGATAGAAGCTAAGGCACGCGCACTAGCCGCGCCATCTAAGTTAGTAATAGACCCAAGCATATGTGGGAGATCTTTGAAAAGATTCGCCATCCCTCCACCCTTGAAGTCAATGGTAAGAAATCCAACATCCTCTGGACTAAAATTTACAGCCATGGATAAGATATACGACTGCAAAATCTCTGATTTACCCGAACCAGTAGTTCCTGCTACGAGGCCATGTGGTCCATGTGCACGTTCATGTAAGTTGAGCTCCACCTGATCATCTTTCCCACGCAATCCTAATGGCACCGCTAACGTTTTAAAAGTATCCGCTTTGGACCATCTAGACGCAACCTGTAACTCTTCAACTTCTCTGACTTGATAAAGTTCCAAAAAAGTAACAGATTTAGGAATCGTATTCTTCTCTACTTCCATATGTTTTAGATTTGCTAAAGTACGAATAGAATCTTCATAGCAATCCAACAGCGGGTGGGGAATAAAGGTTTGAGCACTATAGGCACCTTCATCATTAATGATTTGACCTAGATTTTGATTCTTATATTCAATCAGAGTTGTGATAGTTTCTGGCAAAAGACGACGTGCCTCTTTCACCCAAATGACTGTTACACCCAACTCTGTCAAATCCTTGGCTAGATACTCATTCAAACTATGGCCAAGTAAATGGGAGTCATCCATAATCGTTAAGACATAATGAGGTTTAAAGCGCGCATCTTTTTCCCCCATTTCACGTTTAATTTGAGAACGTTTTTGAATAATACGGTAAAGCGAATTTAGAACAGCATCACGGCTTCTGGCATCATGAACAAAACCACGAATATTTCGTTCCTGCATATTAAAATGAGGAAGAAAGCGCCACTCAGACCAATCTTTCTCATATCTCTGTTCTTGAACAAGGTTGATAAAATTAACATCTAAGTAGCTATGGAACATTGCCATCTGTAAGAGCATATTATATACCGCTGTCCTAGTTACTTCACTGTTTCCAACAAGACCAACTGTCGCTTCAAAGATATTAACCGTGATCGGAACTTTCTTTTGCAAACTGTAGTCTTGCAAGACTGTTCGAGCAAACTGCGATATTTCATCTTTACTTTGATCATCAAAATTTATTTGCAACTCTAGCTGACTTAATTTATCTCCTAATCCTAAAGACACCTGTAAGAAATCTTCATTATAATCCATTCGCTCATAAATTCTAGAATCATACTTTGCAATCAGCTCAGTAATGGTTGATATTGACGGTTGATTGTAGTGTAGAATATTAGTTTCTTCTTTGTAGTATCTTTCTAAGTCGGATACTTGTTTTAATAAATATGCTTCGTAATCTTGAATCCGATTTTTTTCCTGTTCTTTGGTATCCTTTCTCTCCTCAAAATACTGACTCATAGTTGTCGCTGCCGTCAGGAGGCTAAAACCACCCATCCCTAGCATCATTACAGGATTCCCTTTTGTCCAAATTGAACTCAATGCAGTCAAAGTAAACATTCCTAAAGCTGGGACAATGGCTCGGATGAGCGAGTTTTTTGGTGGCTTTATCGGCTGTGGAGGTTGATTGATAATGATTTTCCCACTATGGATAATAGGGTTGACTCTCGGACTCCTTCTATACTCTGGAAAATCCATCGGATACTCATTGTTTTTTTCTTGTATCAGAATTCGATTCTTATTCAATTGTGGTTCTTCAAAAAGACATCCAATCTTCCACTGGTTTTTTCTTTTTTCTATAAAATAGTTAGAAACCTTCATTCGATTTCCCACTTCAAACGAATAAAGCCCTTCCTCTTTGATAAGACGGTCGTTTAGATAAATTGGAGATTCCCTAAGAGTAACCTGTACTTGATTATTTGAGAAAATAAGTTGGTTTGAAAGTGACCAACTAATGTCAGCTGATTCTTTCTTGCTACAAATAAATCGTTGTGGCGGAAAAATATAAGTGATAAAAATATCTTCTTCAGGGACCAATAAGGTTACAGTTTCTTTATCAAAGGTAGATTCTCCTCTTTCTAATTCTTTACCGTTTCGATAGACTCTTCTTCCTTCTACTGTATACTCGTTAGTACCTACTCTTACCTCTTGTCCTTCAAACAAATCAATTTTTTCCAATTTTTCTTGTTCAATCAACAAGGTATAAATAGGTTTATGAAGTTCTCCTAATTGGTCTCCCAGTTGATGATCATATTCTAGCTTTTTTGCCTTCATTTATCGCTCACTCTTTTCTTTTGTTTGGTTGTCCTTAGGAGTTGTTGTCTCAGTAGATGCTTTTGTGTCACTACTATTTGTAGTCGCTTCTCCAATCTCAGCAGAAAGTTCTTTTATTTTCTTTTCATATTCTTCAAGTTTCTTTTGTTTTTCAGAACCGTTCATATTGATATCTGCTTTAACTGATTCATATAGATTTGTATAAGCGTGTAAAATCAATTGTGTGTCCCCGATATTTTGTGCCACATCTAGAGCTTTTTCAAATTTTCCACGTCCAAGATAAATCCAATAATAGAAAATTGTATCATCTGTTGATTCTGTAATCGTATTTAAAATAACTTCCTTTTGCTTATCGCTCAAACTATCTAAACGGACATAGCTTGCTGCTAAGATATACTTAGCTTCTTTTGGCAATGATTCTGCACCATAATTTTTTAATGATTCAACTGTTTCAGAATAGTCTTTTCGCATGAAATTTGATTGGGCCATAATGACTGATGATTTTAGGGGGCCGTCTTTAAACATAGACTTATACGTTGCAAAACTTAAAATGACTGTGGTTGTAGCAAGCAAGGCTCCCCCTATTAACAAAGCCTTCCATTTTTTCTTGTTCACCAACAAATTAGATTTTGAACTCTCTTCTGATAATTTTGCATACTTTTCTGCAATATATTTATTAACATCAGCTACACTCTCTAAGGGACTAATATCCTGTGCCACCTTTTCCTTTATTGCATCAATCCCATGGATGACTAAGTCAAAATCTACCTTGGGTAGTAAAATGGAAATCATTAAAGCTTTATAAGATTCTAAATAGAATTCCGAACTATACTGCTGTGGTGCAAGTAATTTTTCGATTCCATAATGTAACATTTGTACATTACTGCCAAAAACAATGATGTTTTCAGGATGGATATATGGAATTTTATAATCATTTTCAGAATGAACTAATACTGACATGCTTTGTGCCAAACTAAAACGCTCAAGCTCCGTACTTCTATTTAAAATTTCTTCTTTAACAGTTTTAAAATACTCTGGAATAATATAATGCAAAGAAAGAACTCCATCTTTCTGCACTATTTCTACTGGACAATATTCTTTAATCAATTCAAGCTGTTCTCTATGATAACCTGATGAAGAAATTTGAACTGACATTTGGTTGTCTTCTCTCACAAATTGTAGTTGATCTGCTTCAAACATTTTTTTCTCCTATGATACATCTTCAATCTCTATATAATCCCCATCACTAACTGGATAAGCAGCCAAGATGTCCGTTGTCTCGATATGAATTTGTTTATTTCTAACTTTGAAACAAAACGAACTATTTAGAGGTAAATTCAACTGTTCTCTAACTTTGGTATCTTTTAATAATTCTTCTAATCTTAACCAAGTAAGAGCTTTTGAAACTCGAATATCTATTTGTTTTGCTCTATACTCTAGAGTTAACTTTATTTTTCCGTAATCCATGCCATTTCCTTCCTAGATAGACTCCCAACAAAACCATAAACAGCAAGAAAACACTTGTAAATACACTTCCCATCCAATCCTTAAGAATTGAATAATCCCTTTGTTTAAAAGAGGGTTTCTCCTCTACAGTGTATTGATTAAACAATGATGTTTGAACGGCAGTAGTTTCTAAACGATAAATAGAATGTTTTTCACTGTCTGTAAATATAGTATTTTCTGCCCCCTGTAACAGTTCGTTCGTCGTTTGAGTTCTCTGATCCACAACCTTTTGGGTACGATTTAAAAATAAATTTGGGGCATATTTGGATTCTATCCTATTTTTGACCGTATCCTGTGTACTATTTGTAATGATATCTGTATCAAGTTTTAAGCTACCATCGTCTGCATAAACTATCACAGGAAATACGATACAAAGAATTAATAGATATTTTTTAATTTTCTTCATCATGGTATAAAAATAAGCGTCAAGTTTCCCTGACGCTCCTCAAAATTAACTACAAACCAAAGCTTTGTGCATCTTGTTGGTCACGTTCAGCTACTGTTTGAGCATAGTTGTTCAATTGTTTGTTGATGCTCACTAGAAGCTCCTCGAATTTTTGAACATGTGTATACAACTGGTTGTATTGCTCAAGGTAAGCATTAAATGCTTGTCCTTTCCATTGTGATGCCATTTCTCCATTTGTTCGATTAACGGTTTGTACTGCTTGTTCAATTTGATCTTTAGCACTAAGATAAATTGCCGCCTGAGATTGTAACTGTTCTGGAGTTAAACTAATTGCTGACATAAGGATTCTCCTTTTAAATTTTTTCCTACTTTAGTTTATCATATATTTTAGTGTTTGTCTATCAGTTACACACTCGTAATACAAATTTGTACAAAAAAGTATCTGCAAAAACATTTAGATAGAAAGAAACCTGTATTCAAAGTTTTCATACGCCCTAAAATGTCAAATCAAGTGCACATTTTCCTCATAGAAAACTTCATATTCTCATTTCATAGTATGTTGAATTAAAGTATCAATTATGATTTTCTTATTACTATAAGAAGAAACTAAAATAATTCTGGTATATTTTATCTGAATCATGTGTAATTACGGCCTGTTTTTCAGTATATAATTACTTCTTTAAGATAAGAATATTCTATGGCCAAATTTTGTCTAATTAATTTAGGAATCATTAACAATGGGGATATTATGGCTGAAAGAATAATACATCAAGCTGATCTTCGAGCTATCGAGAACAACTTGCGCTCTATCCATGAAGGATTGCGAACAATTGGTTTTCATACTTAAGTTTTGTCCCAGCTTTATCCTTTTGATATTCCTTTTGAAGCTCATGAAGTTCTAGTCTCTCATGATTGTAAATACAGTATTGAAATTTGTTTTTTGCAAACATAATAATCCTTTCTAGTTATCAACAATTAAATCTTGTTTAAAAAATCTGAAATGTGTAGTTATCTAAAGCCAACATCTAATTTTCTTAAACAACACAAAAACGCTCTAGATAATATGAACTGCACCCCAAAAGTTAGACAGAAAAAATCTAACTTTTGGGGTGTTTTTATTATGAAATTGAGTTATGAAGATAAAGT
>NZ_JATR01000006.1:0-3442 GCF_000526075.1 Streptococcus sp. SR1 | reverse complement strand
TCCGCTCCATTGATGGTTTCTGATGCCTTGTCATAGGACTTGAAGCTCCAAGTACCTTCTGATGTCTTAACCTCTGTTTGACTTGGTTGCGTTGGAGTCGCTTGACTTCCATCTTTTAGATCTGTTTGATCTGCTGGAAGCAAGGCTTTTACTTCTTGTGGAAGCTCTTTTCCTAGAGTTCCACTGACAAACTCGTGTGTCGCCTTATAGGTTGGAGCTGGGGTGAATTCCCAAGTACCGATAAAGTGGGCGTCTGCTCCATTAATAGTTTCAGATGTCTTATCGTAGGACTTAAAGCTCCATGTACCTTCAGTTGTTTTCACTTCTGTTTGACTTGGTTGCGTTGGAGTTGCTTGACTGCCATCTTTCAAGTCTGATTGATCTGCTGGAAGTAGGGTTTTCACTTCTTGTGGAAGTTCTTTATTTGGAGTTCCGCTGACAAACTCATGTGTTGCCTTGTAAGTTGGAGCTGGGGTGAATTCCCAAGTACCGACGAAGTGGGCATCCGCTCCATTGATGGTTTCGGATGCTTTGTCATAGGACTTGAAGCTCCATGTACCTTCTGCCGTCTTCACTTCTGTTTGGCTTGGTTGCGTTGGAGTTGCTTGACTGCCATCTTTCAAGTCTGTTTGGTCTGCTGGAAGCAAGACTTTAACTTCTTGTGGAAGTTCTTTACCTGAAGTTCCGCTGACAAATTCGTGTGTCGCCTTGTAGGTTGGTGCTGGGGTGAACTCCCAAGTGCCTACGAAGTGTGCGTCCGCTCCATTGATGGTTTCTGATGCCTTGTCATAAAACTTAAAGCTCCATGTGCCTTCTGACGTCTTCACTTCTGTTTGACTTGGTTGAGTTGGAGTTACTTGACTACCATTAGACAAGTTCTTATCCGTCGCCGGAAGCAAATCTTTCACTTCTTGCGGAAGCTCTTTACCTGGAGTTCCACTGACAAATTCATGGTGTTTTTCGTAAAGAAGAGCAGTGCTCACCTGATTAGAAGGAGCTGATAAGTTATCAACATGCAAGGTTACAGTGTTGTTAATTTTTTCAGGTCCCTTTTCTTCCACTTTTTTGTTTGTAGCTGTTTTATAAGTGATAATAATCTCAGCGGCAGAATTTGATTTTATGTATTCAGGTGTCATTTTAACAGTAACTGTTTGACCTGACTTCTCAATCGTATAGTCACGTCCTTCTTGCAGAGTCACTCCACCTGATTCAACTTTAAGTTCTTTATAGTCCAAGCGATCATCAAAATTTTGAACCATTTCAATAGATGATGGAGCTGCTAAAAGGTCTTTACCTGGAACCGGAACTTTAAAAGTAGCCTTATAAGTTACATCCTGCCCCTCTTTAGCTGGAATCTCAGTAGGTTCTACCTCTAGGACTGGACTTGGGTCAATCTTTTCGACATAAAGCCCAAATACAGCCGAACAGGTTTCCGTTGATGAATAACCGAAATTCATGCTGTTACTATTTGATCGAAGAGCTAAACCCGAGATGTTATTTTCAGCATTACTACCATTTGTACTTTGTGTAGCAATCCATGAAGTATGATCACTTGTTTCTTCCTGCCGCAAGACATTGGCATTGTTCATTAATCGAAGGTTCACATCGTTCTTATAGTTTTTAACATAGAAGGTTTCCTTCAAATTGTTTGCATCAATTGCATCAATATCTGTTGGTTTCATGACCAATTTCAAGTCTGTTTCTGTCCCATCAGCATAGCGAATTTCGGCTGTAACATCAGCATCAATCCAAAACGCTTTATTCATGATGTAGTCATGATTCGCATCCACATAAGGAACATTCCCAATTTCAAAAGCATTACTTTCCCATAATTCAGAAATTGAGAAAAATTCGACAGTAGATTTTTGAGCACTATTCATTTCAGACTCTGCTTGAGCAGTATTTAGATAGTGAAGAGTGACCTTATTAAATTTTAAATAAGCATCTACTTGCTTTCCGTGAATGTTACTAATATTTGTGAATTTTAGAGATAAAGGATTTTCAAAAACTTGATCTTGTTTTTTACTTTTATCTACTTTGAGAGTAAAGTTTTCCATCTCACCTGGATAAGCACCCCCACTTAGATATTCATAATGGGGATTCGATAGATGAAACTGATCAACAGACTGTGATTTAGATAAAACACTAGCATTGTTAATATTTAAATTAAACTTACGAATATCCAAGGTAGAGATATCCGTTCCATTTTTAATCTCTTCTAATGCAGCATAAGACTGAACCGGAAGAAGAAAAATAGAAAAAAGTAAAACGACTAGGCCGATATAAGCCTTTGTTTTTCTACCTAAATTAGTAGAAAACGGCACTTTCATGCCTCTTCTCCATTTCATAATTAACCTCCAAACTAAAAATGATTTGTATACAATCATTTTAAAAAGAAATGTTCACCTCATTCTAACACAAAAAGGGGACAATTAAAAGTAGATTATAGATAAAAATTTATTATTTTGTATTAGTATACTATCATCGTTTACAATATATCAACTTACATATTTAATATACTGTGAAACTTTAAAAAGAAACTTTTTGGTTTATTCATAAAAATAATTTTTTCTGCTAATCACTATGCGATATCTCAGCCTTCACCTAAATAAAAAAGAACTCAAGAAAAATCTTGAATTCTTTTAAAAATTAAGTCTGTAAGACCTTTCAGATGAAAGTTTATTAGTCCTTCTTACGAACGACAAAGCCTACTAGACCGGCGATAAATAAACCAATCATTGAAAGAAGACTGGTAGAAGCTGTACCTGTGCTTGGTAGAACTTTCTTATCTTGGCTTGCAGTTTCTTCTTTCTTAGTGCTTTCAGCTTGGTTCCCTGTTGTTGCAGTATCATTCTTATTACCGTTGGTTGTTGTAGAGGCTACTTTCTTAGTTCCAACTTCAACAATCTCGTCTACTGCTGGAGTGGTGATTGTGTTGGATTTCTCAACACGATCTGTTTCTACTCCGTCTGTGTAAGTCACTGTGTAAACGATGGTGCGAACACCCTTCTTACCAGCAGCTTTCACTTGACGACTTCCTTCTGGAAGGTCTGCGTTCTTCACTTCTTTGACTTGGAAGGCAGCATCTTCTGTCTTGGTCTCTTCCTTAGTCGTTACAACTGGGGCTACTACTTTCTTAGTTCCTACTTCGACAACTTCGTCTACTGCTGGAGTAGTGATTGCATTTGATTTCTCAACACGACCTGTTTCAACGCCGTCTGTGTAAGTCACTGTTTCAACAATGGTACGAACACCCTTCTTACCAGCTGTTTTCACTTGACGACTTCCTTCTGGAAGATCTGGATTTGTGACTTCCTTAGTTTGGAAAGCAACTTCTTCTGTCTTGGTCTCTTCCTTAGTCGTTACAACTGGGGCTACTACTTTCTTAGTTCCAATTTCGACAACTTCGTCTACTGCTGGGGTGGTGATTGTGTTGGATTTC
>NZ_JATR01000005.1:0-20028 GCF_000526075.1 Streptococcus sp. SR1 | reverse complement strand
ATAAAATAGTCCGTACGGGATTCGAACCCGTGTTACCGCCGTGAAAAGGCGGTGTCTTAACCCCTTGACCAACGGACCATCTATCTGTAGCAGATATAACCATTATATCAATTTCTTACTGATTGTCAATCACTTTTTAGATTTTTTCTCTAGAATATCTTTTAGTTTACGAACTTTCAAACGGGTAATGGGACAACGATGATCTTCATAAAAAACAACTTCTAAATTCTTTCGATCAATTTCTCTCACATTTCCCACATTGACAAGGAAAGATTTATGGGAGCAATAAAATCGTTGAGTATGTTTGTCCTTTTCCTGAATATCTGTCATAGTTCCATAAAACTCTTTAGCAAAATTCTTACCAATAATACGCAATTTATGAGAAACACCTGTTGTTTCGATATACAGAATATCATGGTAAGGAATTTTCAAATCATTTCCCTTATAGTTGTAATCAAAATAGTCTACAACATCTTCGTTTTCAAGCAGCATGCTTTTGGTATAGAAGATACTCTGCTCGATACGTTTTTTGAACAATTCATCATTGATGTCCTTATCTACAAAATCTAAAGCTGATACCTGATACTTATAAGTTAAAGTAGCAAATTCAGATCGACTAGTAATAAAGACAATAATAGCATAAGGATTGTGATGACGGATAAATTGAGCCACTTCAAAGCCTTTTTTCTCGATTCCATGAATATCGATATCTAGGAAATAAAGCTGGTTTACTTCATCATTTTCGATATATTCCTTAAACTCACGAACTTTTCCTGTTGTCTTATATGAGATAGGAATATTCGATTCCTCAGAGATTTCATTCAATATTCTCTCTAGTCTCACTTGATGCTCAATAACATCTTCTAAAATTAATACTTTCATTCAAATTCTCTCTTAAATCTAATAATTTGTCTAAATGTGTTGTCTTCCATTTCTGTTTCTAAAATAATGTTGTCATACTTATCTAAGATCTCTTTGACATTATTTAGTCCTAGACCTCTATTTCTTCCCTTGGTAGAGAAACCTAGGGCAAATAAGTCTTCTGAAGGCGTCATAGTGATTTTACATGAATTCTGGATAACTATAACTGTTTCAAAATCCATTTTAATGACTGCAACTTCCATTTGTTTCAAGTAACTATCTGCGGCACCTTCAACAGCATTATTTAATAGAATGCTCATGATGCGAACAAGATCAAGTAAATCCATTGACAATCTAGTAATGACATCTTTTACTTCCAATGTAAACTCTACATCATTATTTCGTGCATATACAATCGATTGAGCAATTAAACTTCGTAAAGCCGAATCTTCTATGTTGTTTAAATCAAAGTAAGTATATTTGTCTGACCTCAATTTCTGATTTGCTTTTACTAAGACCTCGTTGTAAATCCTGTCAATTTCGTGTAAATCTCCGCTGTCAATCGCTATTTGCATGCTGACAAGCATACCTGCATAGTCATGACGAAAACCTCGAATCTCATTATACAAACCTACAATCTCATCTGTATAAGTTTGCAAATACTTTTGTTCAAATTTCTTCTGCTTTAGGGCAATCTCTTTTTCAATTTGAACCTTATAAGAATTCATTGCAAAGAAAACTAATAGCAGACAGATAAAAACAATGGTTGATAAAATACTTCCAAAACTATTTAAGTGATGAATCGTACTTACTATATCTGAAACAAACAATAAGATATGCAATCCAAAAAAAGCAACTATCACTTTTTTTAAAAAAGGGTAGAGGTAATCTTTGTCAAAATATGTTATTTCCAAGTGGAAATAACGACTTATTTTTATAATAATAAAATAAGTCAACAATAATACTACTAAAAAGAATATACTTTTATATTGTAATACAAGAACATCACCCATTATAGAAGATAATGTTACGGATATAAAAGTATGGGTACTATGATATAATAAGGATAGTAGTAAACTAATAAAAATTCCTTTATATTTTTCATACTTCTTTAACTTTCTTAAATAAAGGTACACAACCAAAGGAAATAAAAATTTAGACAAAGCAAAACTATTAGAATATACTAGAGTAATAATTTCTTCGAGTATCAAAACTGATATGCATGTGTAACACAAAAAAATAATTTGTTCTTTTCTATTTACTTTACAAATCCACTCATAACTTTTGCTAATGATGAGAAAATAAAAAATAGCTATCCCTAATCCAAATAAATCCATTACTCACTACCTTTATTTCATTACTTTTTTCTTGGAAAAATAAGATTACGAATCGATTCTGAAATTCTCCAGTCTCCTCCTCGAATTTCTTGCAATTCTGCCTCTGTTACCTCTTTAAATTGTTCCAATTTTACTGTATTTTTCATAATGAAATCTCCTGTATTATTTTTTTTCTTGTAAGTTAACTTACAAACCTATTATACAAAATGAAGACCATATAAGAAAAAATTTTTCCCAACTGTACATTTTTGCACCTGAAACGCACTTTTTTAAGAAAAAAGCTGGGATGAATCCCAGCTTCGCATCTAACATTGATCCCAGCAGGATTCGAACCTGCGACCGTTCGCTTAGAAGGCGAATGCTCTATCCAGCTGAGCTATGAGACCTAACATGACCATTCTATCAAAAAACAAGAGGTAAGTCAATCTTCTATTTGTGGTAAGGAGAACCCTGCTGAATCGTAAAAGCACGGTAAATTTGTTCAACTAAAACCAATCTCATTAACTGATGTGGTAATGTCAGACGTCCAAAACTGACAGAAAGATTGGCCCTATTTTTTACAACAGGAGCTAGACCTAAACTTCCTCCAATGATAAAAGTAAGAGTTGAATAGCCTTTGATAGAAGCCTGCTCTAGTTGCTTACTAAATTCCTCTGAGGAGAGTGTTTTTCCTTCAATGGCTAGTACAACGACAAAGTCTCTTTCTCCAACTTTAGAAAGAATTCTTGCGCCTTCTGTTTCCAAAATTTTTTGATTTTCTAATTCACTGGCTTTGTCAGGTGTCTTCTCATCAGCGAGCTCAATCATTTCTAATTTAGCGAAACGTGAAATTCGTTTGGTATATTCAGCAATGCCATCTTTTAAGTATTTCTCTTTCAGTTTTCCTACTGTTACAACTTTTATTTTCATTCTTCTATTCTATCATATCCACACTTTATTTCACATCTTATACACATGAAAATCATCCAAAAATACTATTAAATTCACAGAATAATGTGAGTTATCCACAACTTGTGTAAAACTTTTAAGCTTAGATTAAGTTAATAGGTTTATAATCTTGACAAACAATAGCAAACGGAGGCGTTTATGAAACACTTACAAAAATTTTACAAAAAAGGAGTTACTTTTCTTGTAATTATTCTAATAGGATTTTTGAGTGGGGCACTAGGAAGTTTTGTAACATTGCAACTTTATCAAAAACAAGGAAATCAAGCTACAAATAATAATTCTGGCACTGTAACTCAAACATCATACAAGAATGAAAACTCAACTACTCAAGCAGTGAATAAAATTAAGGATGCTGTTGTATCAGTCATTACTTACTCTGCTAATAAACAAAGTAGTGTATTTGGAACCGAAGAATCAAATTCTGATACGGATAATCAACAGATTGCAAGTGAAGGATCAGGTGTC
Organism: Streptococcus sp. SR1; assembly: GCF_000526075.1. Taxonomy (NCBI): domain Bacteria; kingdom Bacillati; phylum Bacillota; class Bacilli; order Lactobacillales; family Streptococcaceae; genus Streptococcus; species Streptococcus sp. SR1. The sequence goes on along the minus strand of NZ_JATR01000005.1, from coordinate 16,417 downwards.
ATCTATAAAAAGAACGAAAATGATGCTTATATTGTAACAAATACTCACGTTATTAACGGAGCTTCAAAAGTCGATATCCGTTTAGCTGATGGTACAAAAGTCCCTGGTGAAATTATTGGATCGGATACCTTCTCTGATATTGCTGTCGTAAAAATTTCTTCAGAAAAAGTTACAACAGTGGCAGAATTTGGTGATTCAAGCCAACTTAACGTTGGAGAAACAGCGATTGCTATCGGTAGTCCTTTAGGTTCAGAATATGCTAATACAGTTACACAGGGAATCATCTCAAGTCTTAATCGAAATGTTTCTCTAAAATCTGAAGATGGTCAAGCTATTTCAACAAAAGCCATTCAAACAGATACGGCCATTAACCCTGGTAACTCTGGTGGTCCTCTTGTAAATATTCAAGGACAAGTAATTGGTATTACATCAAGTAAGATTGCAAGTAATGGTGGAACATCTGTAGAAGGTCTTGGTTTTGCAATTCCTTCAAACGATGTACAAAATATCATTAAACAGCTTGAAAGTGATGGTAAAGTGACTCGTCCTGCTCTTGGAATCCAAATGGTCAATCTGTCCAACGTTGGAGCTAATGATCTTAGAAAACTAAACATTCCAAGTGGCCTCACCTCAGGTGTAGTTGTTCGATCTGTTCAAAGTAACATGCCTGCAAATGGACATCTTCAAAAATACGATGTCATTACTAAAGTTGATGACAAAGAGATTACTTCATCAACAGACTTACAACATGCTCTTTACAACCATGCTATTGGAGACACTATAAAAATAACCTACTACCGTAATGGTAAAGAGGAAACAACCTCTATAAAACTAGATAAGAATTCTGGTGATTTGGAACGTTAATTGACATCAGTGTAAAGAAAACTTTACAGAAAGTAAAAGATATGTTAGTGTAGAATCATGGAAAAATTTGAAATGATTTCTATCTCTGAAATACAAAAAAATCCTTACCAACCTCGGAAAGAATTTGATGTAGAAAAATTAAAGGAATTGGCTCAGTCAATCAAAGAAAATGGGCTCATCCAACCAATCATCGTTCGTCAATCTCCTGTAATTGGTTATGAAATCCTTGCAGGAGAGAGACGATATCGAGCTTCTCTCTTGGCTGGTCTGACCTCTATCCCAGCCGTTGTAAGGCACCTCTCAGATCAGGAAATGATGATCCAGTCTATCATTGAGAATTTACAGAGAGAAAATTTAAATCCTGTTGAAGAAGCACGCGCCTATGAATCTCTAGTAGAAAAAGGATTTACTCACACTGAGATAGCGGATAAAATGGGGAAATCTCGTCCTTATATCACTAATTTTATTCGTTTACTTTCCCTACCAGAATATATCTTAACTGAAGTAGAAAATGGAAAAATTTCTCAAGCGCATGCACGTTCCCTAGTTGGTTTGGACAAAGAGCAGCAAGACCATTTCTTTCAACTAATTAAAAATGAAGACATCTCTGTGAGAAAGTTGGAAGCACTACTGACAGAAAAAAAACACAAAAAGCAAAAAAAAAGTGATTCTTTCATCAAAGATGAAGAAGATAAATTAAAAAAACTACTAGGTTTAAGTGTAGAAATTAAACTTTCTAAAAAAGATACTGGAAAGATTGTCATCTCTTTTTCAAGTCAAGAAGAATACGATAGAATTATTAACAGCCTGAAATAAGGCTGTTCTTTTATTTTCTTAACCCACAAATTTATCCACTAATTTTTTTATCAAAAACCCTACTAAATCAAGGAAAAAGCTATTTATCCCCAACCTGTGGATAAATACTACTAACATTGTGGATTCTTTTCCACAATCTGTGGAAAAATCCTACTATCTATGGTAAAATAAGTCTAGCACTAAACTACTAAAATCATAGTAAAGGAGGAAAAATAGTTGAAAGAAAAGCAATTTTGGAATCGTATTTTAGAATTTGCTCAAGAAAGATTGACTCGATCTATGTATGATTTCTATGCTACACCTGCTGAACTCATCAAAGTAGAAGAAAATACAGCTACTATATTTCTACCGAGATCAGAGATGGAAATGGTGTGGGAAAAGCAATTAAAAGATATTATTGTTGCTGCTGGTTTTGAAATTTATGATTCTGAAATCAAACCTCACTATATTTTCACTAAACCTCAGAGTACAGAATCTCCTCAAGTAAATGATACGAATAGTGTCTCTACTTACAATTACACACCTGCACTACCAACGATTCCTTATTCTGAAACAGGATTAAAAGAAAAATATACCTTTGATAACTTTATTCAAGGTGATGGGAATGTTTGGGCGGTGTCTGCTGCGTTAGCTGTATCAGAAGATTTAGCTCTAACCTACAATCCTCTTTTTATCTATGGAGGACCTGGTCTTGGAAAGACTCACTTGCTCAATGCGATTGGAAATGAGATTTTGAAAAATATTCCTGATGCGCGTGTCAAGTACATTCCTGCCGAAAGCTTTATCAATGACTTTCTTGAGCACTTAAGACTTGGGGAAATGGAAAAGTTCAAAAAAACTTACCGTAGTCTTGATCTCTTGTTGATTGATGATATCCAATCTCTCAGCGGTAAAAAAGTCGCAACCCAGGAAGAATTTTTCAATACCTTCAATGCTCTTCATGATAAGCAGAAACAGATTGTCCTAACCAGTGATCGAAGTCCTAAACACCTAGAAGGCCTTGAGGAAAGACTTGTCACGCGCTTTAGCTGGGGATTGACGCAAAATATCACTCCCCCTGACTTTGAGACACGTATCGCCATTCTTCAAAGTAAAACAGAGCACTTGGATTACCATTTCCAAAGTGATACTCTGGAATACTTGGCTGGCCAATTTGATTCAAATGTTCGAGAATTAGAAGGAGCAATCAACGATATCACTTTAATTGCCAGAGTAAAGAAAATTAAGGATATCACTATTGATATTGCTGCGGAAGCTATTAGAGCACGTAAACAAGACGCCCGCCAGATACTTGTTATTCCAATTGAGAAAATCCAAACTGAAGTTGGTAATTTTTATGGAGTGAGTGTTAAAGAAATGAAGGGGACGAGACGAGTTCAAAACATCGTTTTAGCGCGTCAAGTTGCCATGTACCTAGCTAGAGAACTGACAGATAACAGTCTTCCAAAAATCGGAAAAGAATTTGGCGGAAAGGATCACACCACCGTTATTCATGCCCATGCTAAAATTAAATCACTGATTGACGAAGATGATAATTTACGTTTAGAAGTAGAAACAATCAAAAAGAAAATCAAGTAGCTTGTGGATAACTTTTCCTTTCTTATCTTTTTTATCCACATTTTTTTAACAAGCTTAGAAGCTTAAGTTCACTAAATAGCACCCAGTTTTCCACAGAATTCACACACTCTATTATTACTATTAACTTTCTAATACTAAAAATAAATAAAGGAGAATCCATGATTCATTTTTCAATTAATAAAAATTTATTTCTACAAGCCTTAAATACCACAAAACGAGCAATCAGCTCAAAAAATGCTATTCCAATTTTATCAACAATAAAAATTGACGTTACCAATGAAGGAATTACTTTAATTGGATCAAACGGTCAAATTTCTATTGAGAATTTCATTTCTCAAAAGAATGAAGATGCTGGTCTCTTGGTTACTTCTTTGGGTTCGATTCTTCTTGAAGCTTCTTTCTTTATCAATGTTGTATCTAGTCTACCTGATGTGACTCTTGATTTTAAAGAAATTGAACAAAATCAAATTGTTTTAACCAGCGGCAAATCAGAAATTACCCTAAAAGGAAAAGATAGCGAACAGTACCCACGAATCCAAGAAATTTCAGCAAGCACACCTTTAGTTCTTGAAACAAAACTGCTCAAGAAAATTATCAATGAAACAGCTTTTGCTGCAAGTACGCAAGAAAGTCGTCCCATCTTAACAGGTGTTCATTTTGTATTGAGCCAACACAAGGAACTAAAAACAGTTGCAACAGACTCTCATCGCCTTAGCCAGAAAAAATTGACTCTTGAAAAAAATGGAGATGATTTCGATGTGGTGATTCCTAGCCGCTCTCTCCGCGAATTTTCAGCGGTATTTACAGATGATATTGAAACTGTAGAGATTTTCTTTGCAAATAATCAAATCCTCTTTAGAAGCGAAAATATTAGCTTCTACACTCGTCTCCTAGAAGGTAATTATCCTGATACAGATCGCTTGATTCCAACAGACTTTAACACTACAATTACTTTTGATGTGGTTAATTTGCGTCAATCTATGGAGCGTGCACGTCTCTTATCAAGTGCGACTCAAAATGGTACTGTGAAGCTTGAAATTAAAGGTGGAGTTGTTAGCGCCCATGTTCACTCTCCAGAAGTTGGTAAAGTAAACGAAGAAATCGATACGGAGCAGGTGACCGGGGATGATTTGACTATTAGTTTCAACCCAACTTACTTGATTGATTCCCTCAAGGCTTTAAATAGTGAAAAGGTTACTATTAGCTTTATCTCAGCAGTTCGTCCATTTACTCTTGTGCCAGCAGATACTGACGAAGACTTCATGCAGCTTATTACACCAGTTCGTACAAATTAAGTGAAAGAGGTTGAGCCTGGCTCGCCTCTTTTATGATATAATCAAAAAAGAAAAGGAGAGTAGTATGTATCAAGTTGGAAATTTTGTTGAGATGAAAAAACCTCATGCTTGTATAATTAAGTCAACAGGAAAAAAGGCCAATCGTTGGGAAATTACACGCATAGGGGCAGATATCAAAATCAAATGTAGCAATTGTGATCATGTTGTTATGATGAGTCGCTATGATTTTGAACGAAAAATGAATAAGATTGTTGACTAAGAACCCTTAGTTAGAGGGTTAGCAAGTTTTCCCTTTTTGTGTTATAATGTTAGGGATTGAAATGAGAACGGAGAATGAGAAACTATGGCTTTAACAGCAGGTATCGTTGGTTTGCCAAACGTTGGTAAATCAACCCTTTTTAATGCAATTACAAAAGCAGGAGCAGAGGCGGCAAACTACCCATTTGCGACTATCGATCCAAATGTTGGGATGGTGGAAGTTCCAGATGAACGCCTACAAAAACTAACGGAAATGATTACACCTAAAAAGACAGTTCCAACAACCTTTGAATTTACAGATATTGCAGGGATTGTAAAAGGAGCATCAAAAGGAGAAGGTCTAGGAAATAAATTCTTGGCCAATATTCGTGAAGTAGATGCGATTGTTCATGTAGTTCGTGCTTTTGATGATGAAAATGTTATGCGCGAGCAAGGACGTGAAGACGCCTTTGTGGATCCACTTGCAGATATTGATACCATTAACCTAGAGTTGATTCTTGCTGACTTAGAATCAGTCAATAAGCGCTATGCGCGTGTAGAAAAGATGGCACGTACGCAAAAAGATAAAGAATCAGTAGCAGAGTTTAACGTTCTTCAAAAAATCAAACCAGTCCTTGAAGATGGAAAATCAGCTCGTACCATTGAATTCACAGATGAGGAACAAAAGGTTGTTAAAGGTCTCTTCCTTTTGACCACTAAACCTGTTCTTTATGTTGCTAATGTGGATGAGGATGTAGTTTCAGATCCAGATTCTATCGAATATGTGAAGCAAATTCGTGAATTCGCAGCGACAGAAAATGCTGAGGTGGTAGTTATTTCCGCGCGTGCTGAAGAAGAAATTTCTGAGTTAGATGATGAAGATAAACAAGAGTTTCTTGAAGCACTTGGCTTGACAGAATCAGGCGTTGATAAGTTGACTCGTGCAGCTTATCACTTGCTTGGGCTTGGAACTTACTTCACAGTTGGTGAAAAAGAAGTCCGTGCTTGGACCTTTAAGCGAGGGATGAAAGCTCCTCAAGCAGCTGGTATTATCCACTCAGACTTTGAAAAAGGCTTTATTCGTGCAGTAACCATGTCATATGAGGATCTAGTGAAATACGGATCTGAAAAGGCTGTAAAAGAAGCTGGGCGCTTGCGTGAAGAAGGAAAAGAATATATCGTTCAAGATGGCGATATCATGGAATTCCGCTTTAACGTTTAATAACATTTAATAAATAGTGTCAATTAGGTTGGAAAAAAATTCCAACCCTTTTGGCTTTTGAAAGGAAAATAAATGACTAAATTACTTGTTGGATTAGGAAATCCAGGGGATAAATATTTTGAAACCAAGCACAACGTTGGATTTATGTTGATTGACCAATTGGCCAAAAAACAAAATGTCACCTTTACACATGACAAGATATTTCAAGCTGACCTAGCTTCTTTTTTCTTCAATGGAGAAAAAATTTATCTCGTCAAACCAACAACATTTATGAATGAAAGTGGAAAAGCGGTTCATGCTTTATTGACTTACTATGGTTTGGATATTGAAGATTTACTCGTCATTTACGATGATCTTGACATGGAAGTTGGGAAAATTCGTTTAAGAGCAAAGGGTTCAGCAGGTGGTCATAATGGTATCAAGTCTATTATTCAACATATAGGGACTCAGGTCTTTAACCGTGTTAAAATAGGTATTGGAAGACCTAAAAAAGGCATGTCCGTTGTTCATCATGTTTTAAGTAAGTTTGATCAGGATGACTATGTGGGTATTTTACAGTCTATTGACAAGGTTGACGATGCTGTAAACTACTATTTACAAGAGAAAAACTTTGAGAAAACAATGCAGAGGTATAATGGTTAAATGGTAACTTTATTAGATTTATTCTCAGAAAATGACCAGATAAAAAAATGGCATCAAAATCTGATAGATAAGAAAAGACAACTAATACTTGGTTTATCAACGTCTACCAAGGCTATTGCAATTGCAAGCAGTCTAGAAAAAGAAAATAAGGTTGTGTTACTGACCTCGACTTATGGTGAAGCAGAACGAATTATCAGTGATCTTCTTTCTCTCTTAGGAGAGGAACTTGTCTATCCATTTTTGGTTGATGACTCTCCTATGGTAGAGTTTTTGATGTCTTCACAAGAAAAAATCATTTCGCGGGTTGAGGCCTTGCGTTTTTTGAGTGATCCGTCTAAGAAAGGGATTTTAGTTTGTAATATCGCAGCGAGTCGGTTAATTTTACCCTCTCCGACTAGATTTAAAGAAAGTACTATAAAAATTGCAGTTGGCGAAGAATATGACCAACACGAGCTACTTCACCAGTTAAAGGAAATTGGATATCGAAAAGTTACTCAAGTACAGACCCAAGGTGAGTTTAGTATTCGAGGAGATATTTTAGATATTTTTGAGATGTCTCAGTTAGAACCTTTCCGAATTGAGTTTTTTGGTGATGAAGTAGATGGTATTCGTACTTTTGAAGTCGAAACACAATTATCAAAAGAAAATCAGACAGAACTCACTATCTTTCCAGCTAGTGATATACTTTTGAGAGAAAAGGATTATCAACGAGGTCAGTCAGCTTTAGAAAAGCAAATTTCGAAGACTCTATCACCAATTTTGAAATCCTATCTAGAAGAAATTTTGTCAAGTTTTCATCAAAAACAAGTACATTCAGATAGTCGAAAGTTTTTATCTTTATGTTACGATAAAACATGGACTATATTTGATTATATTGAAAAAGATACACCAGTATTCTTTGATGACTATCAAAAATTGATGAATCAGTATGAAGCCTTTGAAAGAGAATTAGCGCAATACTTTACAGAAGATTTACAGAATGGTAAATCATTTTCTGAGATGCAGTATTTTGCAGATACAGAGCAAACCTATAAAAAACAAAGTCCAGTTACCTTTTTCTCTAATCTGCAAAAGGGATTAGGAAATCTCAAGTTTGATCACATTTATCAATTTAATCAATACTCTATGCAGGAGTTTTTCAATCAGTTTTCTTTTCTTAAAGAAGAAATTGAGCGATACAAAAAAATGGATTACACCATTGTTTTGCAGTCTAGCAATTCAATGGGAAGTAAGACGTTGGAGGATGTTTTAGAGGAATATCAGATCAAATTGGATTCCAGAGATAAGTCAAGTATCTGTAAAGAATCTGTAAACTTGATTGAGGGTAATCTAAGACATGGTTTTCATTTTGTAGATGAAAAAATTCTCTTGATTACTGAACATGAGATTTTTCAAAAGAAATTAAAACGTCGGTTTAGAAGACAACATGCTTCAAATGCAGAGCGATTAAAAGATTATAATGAACTTGAAAAAGGGGACTACGTTGTTCACCATATCCATGGAATTGGTCAATATTTAGGAATCGAAACAATTGAAATCCAAGGTATTCACCGTGATTATGTCAGTGTACAGTATCAAAATGGTGACCAAATCTCCATCCCAGTAGAGCAGATTCAGTTACTGTCTAAATATGTTTCAAGTGATGGGAAAGCGCCAAAACTTAATAAATTAAATGATGGTCATTTCAAAAAGGCCAAGCAAAAAGTTAAGAACCAAGTAGAGGATATAGCTGACGATTTAATCAAGCTTTATTCTGAGCGTAGTCAGTTGAAGGGGTTTGCTTTCTCAGCTGATGATGATGAGCAACATGCTTTTGATGATGCTTTCCCTTATGTTGAAACGGATGATCAACTTCGCAGTATTGAGGAAATCAAGAGAGATATGCAGGATTCTCACCCCATGGATCGACTTTTGGTTGGAGATGTTGGTTTTGGGAAGACTGAAGTAGCAATGCGTGCTGCTTTTAAGGCAGTCAATGATCACAAACAGGTGGTCGTTCTAGTTCCAACGACGGTTTTAGCGCAACAGCACTATACGAATTTTAAGGAACGATTCCAAAATTTTGCTGTTAATATTGATGTGTTGAGTCGCTTTAGAAGTAAAAAAGAGCAGGCAGAAACACTTGAAAAACTAAAGAATGGTCAAGTCGATATTTTGATTGGAACGCATCGTGTTTTATCAAAAGATGTTGTGTTTTCAGATTTGGGCTTGATGATTATTGATGAAGAGCAACGATTTGGTGTCAAGCATAAGGAAACATTGAAAGAACTGAAGAAACAAGTGGATGTCCTAACCTTGACAGCTACGCCAATTCCTCGTACACTCCATATGTCTATGTTGGGAATCCGAGATTTGTCTGTTATTGAAACACCTCCGACTAATCGCTATCCAGTACAAACCTATGTATTAGAGAAGAATCCTAGTGTGATTCATGATGCTGTCTTGCGTGAAATGGAGCGCGGTGGTCAAGTTTACTATCTTTACAACAAAGTTGACACTATTGATCGGAAGGTTTCAGAATTACAAGAGTTGATTCCAGAAGCTTCGATTGGTTATGTTCACGGACAAATGAGTGAAATTCAGTTAGAAAACACTCTATTGGACTTTATTGAGGGTCAGTATGATATTTTGGTGACAACTACCATAATTGAAACAGGTGTTGACATTCCAAACGCCAATACCTTATTTATTGAAAATGCAGATCATATGGGCTTGTCAACCTTGTATCAATTAAGAGGAAGAGTTGGTCGGAGCAATCGCATTGCCTATGCCTATCTTATGTATCGTCCAGAAAAATCAATCAGTGAAGTATCTGAGAAGAGATTAGAAGCAATCAAAGGATTTACAGAATTGGGATCTGGATTTAAGATTGCAATGCGAGATCTTTCTATTCGTGGAGCAGGAAACCTCTTAGGAAAATCCCAATCAGGCTTCATTGATTCTGTTGGTTTTGAATTGTATTCTCAGTTACTAGAAGAAGCTATTGCTAAACGCAATGGCAATGAGAACACAAGAACTAAAGGAAATGCTGAGTTGATTTTACAAATCGATGCCTATCTTCCTGATACTTATATTTCTGACCAACGACATAAGATTGAAATTTACAAGAAAATTCGTCAAATTGACGACCGTGTCAACTATGAAGAATTACAGGAAGAATTGATGGATCGTTTCGGGGAGTATCCAGATGTAGTGGCCTATCTTTTAGAGATTGGTTTGGTCAAATCATACTTGGATAAGGTCTTTGTAGAACGTGTGGAAAGAAAAGAGAATAAGATCACAGTTCAATTTGAAAAAATCACTCAGCGACTGTTCTTGGCTCAAGATTATTTTAAAGCCTTATCTGCAACCAACTTAAAAGCAGCTATAGCGGAGAATAGAGGACTAATGGAAGTCGTATTTGATGTTCGAAACAAGAAGGATTATGAAATTTTAGAAGGTCTGCTGATTTTTGGAGAAAGTTTATTAGAGATAAAAGAATCAAAGGAAGCAAATCTCATTTAACATTTTTCTTCTATAAAAAGGATAAAAATGGTACAATAATAATTTGAGGTAATAAAAATGAGATTAGACAAGTATTTAAAAGTATCACGAATTATTAAGCGCCGCACAGTCGCAAAAGAAGTAGCAGATAAAGGTAGAATCAAGGTGAACGGAATCTTGGCCAAAAGTTCAACGGATTTGAAAGTTGATGACCAAGTTGAAATTCGCTTTGGAAATAAGTTGTTGCTTGTTAAAGTACTAGAAATGAAAGATAGTACAAAAAAAGAAGACGCAGCAGGCATGTATGAAATTCTCAGTGAAACACGGGTAGAAGAAAATGTCTAAAAATATTGTACAGATGAATAATTCTTTTATTCAAAATGAACATCAACGTCGTCGTTACCTGATGAAGGAGAGACAAAAACGAAATCGTTTTATGGGTTGGGTCCTTATTTTGATGATCTTGTTGTTTATTTTACCAACTTATAACTTGGCTCAAAGCTATGATCAGTTACTGCAACGCCGTCAGCAATTGACAGAGTTGAAAGAGCAGTACCAAAATCTTAGTGACGAAAAGGATAAGGAATCTGCTTTTGCTGCAAAGTTGAAAGATGAAGACTATGTAGCAAAATATGCACGCGCCAAGTACTATTACTCAAAGAAACGAGAAGCAATTTACACAATTCCTGATTTGCTTCCGAGGTAATGTCATGGAAAATTTATTGGAAGTTGTTGAGGAATTTCTAAGTTTATCAGATGAAAAATTAGAGGAATTGGCAGCTAAAAACCATTTATTACGATTACAAGAAGAAAGGGAAGAGAAGAATGCGTAAGTTCTTAGTAGTTTTATTGCTACCTGCTTTTATCATAACCTCAAGAGTAGTTAGCACAGAAAAACAGCTTCCTTACTCTTCGCAAGAAATTTATTATCTAACCGAGTCTGATTATGGATTCTACTATAAAGAAACTCTGGAATCCCCAATGGTATATGGAGAAACAGCTGTCTATGCTAATGAGGATCTTGTCAAGGAGTCTGGTAAATTGACTCCTGAAACCACCTTTAAAATAGTAGAATGGCGTTTGAATAGACAAGGTGTTCCTGTTTTTAAATTAGATAATCACCAGTTTATCCTTGCAGATAAGCGCTTGGTCTATGATCAAAGTCAAGTTCAAACTCAAAATAGGCAAGTATGGTTGGAGCCAGGGTTTGTTATCTACAACAGCCCCTATGATACGAAAGAAATTTCTTCCTCTTTCTCTCCCTATCAACGCGTAACAGTGGATAGAACCCTTTTTGCTGAGGGACAAGAATTTCTTCATATTGATCAAGTTGGGTGGGTATCAAAAGAGTTCACCTCAGAAGAAGACAATCGCATCCAGAAGGTTCAAGAAGTTTTATCAAGTAACTATCAGAACGAAAATTATTCTATTTATGTTAAACAACTGACTACGGGTAAAGAGGCTGGGGTGAATGAAGACAGTAAACTCTATGCAGCTAGCATCTTGAAACTAGCCTACCTTTATTATGCTCAAGATAAGATAAATCAAGGGGAATATACGCTAGACAGTAGCTTCAAGTATATCCCAGAAGTAAATAGTTTCCCTGGGTCCTATAAACCAGAAGGTAGTGGTAGCTTACCTAAAAAAGAAGATAACAAAGAATACAGTCTTCAACAGTTGATTACCAAGGTAACAAAAGAGTCTGACAATGTTGCTCATAATATTTTAGGTTATTATGTGACCAATCAATCTGACGGGGCTTTCAAAGAAAAAATGTCCACCATTATGGGTGAAGATTGGGATGTGAATGACAAATTGACTTCTTCAAAAATGGCTGGAAAACTTATGGAAGCTATTTATAATCAGAATGGTTTTGTCCTAGAGTCTCTAGGTAAGACCGATTTTGACAACCAACGAATCGCAAAAGGTGTTTCGGTTAAGGTAGCTCATAAAATTGGAGATGCCGACGAGTTTAAACACGACACTGCCATTGTCTATACTGATTCTCCTTTCGTTCTTTCCATTTTCACTAAAAATTCTGATTATGACACCATTGCTAAGATAGCCAAGGATGTCTATGAGGTTCTAAAATGAGGGATCAGGATTTTTTAAATCATTTTCTCCAAAAAGAGTATTTCAAAAAACATTCTAAAGTCTTATTGGCTCTGTCTGGCGGACTGGATTCAATGTTTTTATTCCAGCTATTGTCTACTTACCAAAAAGAGTTGGAAATTGAGTTGATTTTAGCACATGTAAATCATAAGCAGAGAAGTGAGTCTGACTGGGAGGAAAATGAACTAAGGAAGTTAGCTGATGCAGCTGAACTTCCTATTTATATCACAAGTTTTTCAGGAGACTTTTCAGAAGCGCGTGCTCGAGAGTTTCGTTATGATTTTTTTAGGAAAATCATGAAAGAGGTTGGAGCGACTGCCTTGGTTACTGCCCACCATGCAGATGATCAAGTTGAAACGATTTTGATGCGCTTGATTCGAGGAAGTCGGCTACGTCATTTAACAGGAATAAAAGAAAGTCAAGTAGTTGATGGCATTGAAATCATCCGCCCCTTATTGCATTTTCATAAAAAGGATTTTCCACCAATTTTTCATTTCGAAGATCAAACAAATCGTGAGAACAGCTATTTTCGAAATCGGATTCGAAATAGGTATTTACCAGAACTTGAAAAAGAAAATCCTCGTCTTAAATCCGCCCTTTTAGATTTAGGAAGGGAGATTTCAGATTACCAAGCAACAATAACGGAGCTTTCTAAACAAATTGATGTGGAAGATTTGAATGAGCTATTTTCATACTCTCAACAAACTCAAGGAATCTTGCTCCAGAATTATCTTAATCAATTTCCAGACTTAAATCTGACAAAGGCTCAGTTTGCCGAAGTTCGACAGATTTTAGCAACGAAAAGCCAGTATCGTCACTCTCTTAAAAATGGTTACGAACTGATAAAAGAGTATCAGAATTTTCGAGTTTGTAAAATCAGTCCTCAGGCCGATGAAAAGGAAGATGAACTTGTGTTACACTATCAAAATCAAGTTCAATATATGGGTTATTTATTTTCCTTTGGTATCCCTATTGAAGGGGATTTTGTTCAAAAAGTAACGGTTTCACGGGAAACATCTGTACATATTAGATGTCGAAAACCTGGCGATGTTATTATCCTAAATGGTCATCGAAAGAAACTGAGACGTTTATTTATAGATTTGAAACTCCCTATTGAAAAACGAAAAACAACCCCTATTATTGAGCAATTTGGAGAAATTGTCTCAATTTTAGGAATTGCGACCAGTGATTTGAGTAAAAACACGAAAAATGATATAATGAACACTGTAATTTATATAGAAAAAATAGATAGGTAAAAAGATGTTAGAACACGATATTGAAAAAATCCTCGTTTCACATGATGAAATTACAGAAGCAGCTAAAAAGCTAGGTGCACAACTAACAAAAGAATATGAGGGGAAAAATCCAATTCTTATTGGAATTCTAAAAGGATCGATTCCTTTTATGGCTGAATTGGTTAAACATATTGATACGCATATTGAGATGGACTTCATGATGGTATCTAGTTACCATGGTGGAACAGCAAGTAGTGGTGTCATCAATATCAAGCAAGATGTGACTCAAGATATCAAAGGAAGACATGTTTTATTTGTAGAGGATATCATCGATACAGGTCAAACTTTGAAAAATTTGCGAGATATGTTTATTGCAAGAGAAGCAGCTTCTGTTAAAATCGCGACTTTGTTGGACAAACCAGAGGGACGTGTTGTTGAAATTGAAGCGGATTATACCTGCTTTACTATTCCAAATGAGTTTGTAGTAGGTTATGGTCTGGATTATAAGGAAAATTATCGTAACCTTCCTTATGTCGGAGTATTGAAAGAAGAAGTTTATTCAAATTAGAAAGATCTATCTTTAATGAAAAAACAAAATAATGGTTTAGTTAGAAATCCATTTCTCTACTTGTTAATTATCTTCTTCCTAGTGACAGGATTCCAGTATTTTTACTCTGGAAATACTGCTGGACGAAGCGAAAAAATTAACTATACAGAATTGGTAAAAGAAATTACAGCAGACAATGTAAAAGAATTAACCTATCAGCCAAATGGTAGCATCATTGAAGTGTCTGGTGTTTATAAAAATCCTAAGACTAGTAAAGAGGAAACAGGAATTCAATTTTTTACTCCTACAGCTACAACAGTAGAAAGATTCTCAAGTACTATTCTTCCGTCTGATTCAACAGTTTCAGAATTGCAAAAACTTGCTTCTGAACATCAGGCTGAGGTTACAGTCAAACATGAGAGTTCAAGTGGTATGTGGATCAATATCCTTGTGTCTGTTGTGCCATTTGCTATTCTCTTCTTCTTCCTATTCTCTATGATGGGAAATATGGGAGGAAATAATAGTAGAAATCCAATGAGTTTTGGACGTAGCAAGGCTAAAGCTGCTAACAAAGAAGATATCAAGGTACGATTCTCAGATGTTGCAGGTGCTGAGGAAGAAAAACAAGAATTAGTAGAAGTTGTTGAATTCCTAAAAGATCCAAAACGATTTACAAAACTTGGTGCGCGCATTCCCGCGGGTGTTCTTTTGGAGGGACCTCCGGGAACAGGTAAGACCTTACTAGCTAAGGCAGTTGCCGGAGAAGCAGGGGTTCCGTTCTTTAGTATCTCAGGATCTGACTTTGTAGAAATGTTTGTCGGAGTTGGTGCAAGCCGCGTTCGTTCTCTTTTTGAGGATGCAAAAAAAGCAGCGCCAGCCATCATCTTTATCGATGAAATTGATGCTGTTGGTCGCCAACGTGGTGTTGGTCTTGGTGGAGGAAATGATGAACGTGAACAAACCTTGAACCAACTCTTGATTGAGATGGATGGTTTTGAGGGAAATGAAGGAATCATCGTTATCGCTGCAACTAACCGTTCAGATGTTCTTGATCCAGCTCTTCTCCGCCCAGGACGTTTCGATAGAAAAGTCTTAGTTGGCCGTCCTGATGTTAAAGGTCGTGAAGCAATCTTGAAAGTTCACGCTAAAAATAAACCTCTGGCAGACGATGTTGATTTGAAACTGGTTGCCCAACAAACCCCAGGCTTTGTGGGAGCTGACTTAGAAAATGTTCTAAATGAAGCGGCATTAGTTGCTGCTCGTCGCAACAAATCAATCATTGATGCTTCAGATATTGATGAGGCAGAGGACAGAGTGATTGCTGGACCATCTAAGAAAGATAAAACAGTATCACAAAGAGAACGTGAATTGGTTGCTTATCATGAGGCTGGACATACCATTGTTGGTTTAGTCTTGTCAAATGCCCGTGTTGTTCATAAAGTTACAATTGTACCACGTGGACGTGCAGGTGGTTACATGATTGCGCTTCCGAAAGAGGATCAAATGCTTCTATCTAAAGAAGACATGAAAGAGCAATTGGCAGGTTTGATGGGTGGTCGTGTAGCTGAAGAGATTATCTTTAATGTCCAAACGACAGGAGCTTCAAATGACTTTGAACAAGCTACACAGATGGCTCGTGCAATGGTCACTGAATACGGTATGAGTGAAAAACTTGGCCCAGTTCAATACGAAGGTAATCATGCTATGTTTGGTGCACAAAGTCCTCAAAAATCAATTTCAGAGCAAACAGCCTATGAGATTGATGAGGAAGTTCGTTCATTATTAAATGAGGCACGAAACAAAGCTGCTGAAATTATCCAATCAAATCGTGAAACTCATAAGTTGATTGCAGAAGCATTGTTGAAATACGAAACATTAGATAGTACACAGATTAAATCTCTTTACGAAACAGGAAAAATGCCTGAGACAGTAGAAGAGGAATCCCATGCACTATCTTATGATGAAGTAAAATCAAAAATGAGTGAAGAAAAATAAATTTAGAGAGGTTCGACCTCTCTTTTTATGTTCTAATGTGATGGCTACCGAGCGGATGCCCTGATAGTCGACCCTCCTCGTACAGGCTTAGATGATAAGCTGTTGGATACCATCCTGACCTATGTTCCAGAAAAAATGGTCTATGTATCCTGCAATGTTTCGACCTTGGCACGAGATTTAGTTAAACTGGTAAAAGTCTATGATCTCCAGTATATCCAGTCAGTTGATATGTTTCCCCACACTGCACGAACAGAAGCAGTTGTTAAGTTAGTGAAGAAAAGAAAAAATCAACTTCACTGAAAAAAGATCTTGACAAAGTAGGAAAAGTAGGTATAATAGAAAGAGTTGAAAAGCTCAAGGTCCGTTGGTCAAGGGGTTAAGACACCGCCTT
>NZ_JATR01000004.1:0-44212 GCF_000526075.1 Streptococcus sp. SR1 | reverse complement strand
AAAGGCGGTGTCTTAACCCCTTGACCAACGGACCTTGAGCTTTTCAACTCTTTCTATTATACCTACTTTTCCTACTTTGTCAAGATCTTTTTTCAGTGAAGTTGATTTTTTCTTTTCTTCACTAACTTAACAACTGCTTCTGTTCGTGCAGTGTGGGGAAACATATCAACTGACTGGATATACTGGAGATCATAGACTTTTACCAGTTTAACTAAATCTCGTGCCAAGGTCGAAACATTGCAGGATACATAGACCATTTTTTCTGGAACATAGGTCAGGATGGTATCCAACAGCTTATCATCTAAGCCTGTACGAGGAGGGTCAACTATCAATGCATCCGCTCGGTAGCCTTCTTTATACCAGCGTGGAATAATCTCTTCTGCTGTCCCCGCTTCGTAATGGGTATTGTCAAATCCCATTTTTTGAGCATTTCGCTTAGCATCTTCTATGGCTTCTGGAATAATATCCATCCCTCTGAGACTCTTGACCTTATTTGCGAAGGCAAATCCGATTGTCCCAACACCGCAATATGCATCAATCAGATGATCCTCTTCGCTGACATCCAGAGCCTTAACTGCTTCACTATAGAGAATTTCTGTCTGCTCAGGATTAAGCTGATAAAAAGCTCGGGGCGAGAGAGAAAACTCATAGTCAAGTACTCCTTCTTGAATACTCTCTTGGCCCCAGATAATTTCCGTCTTTTCACCATAGATTTCACTTGTTTTTGCTGTATTTGTATTGACTGCAACTGTGACGACTTCTGGAAAATCCTTGACTAGGTCTTTGACTAGTTGATTCAAATTTAGCTGGCGATTCGTGACGATGATTATCTGGACTTGTCCTGTTTTTCTTGCTCGACGTACCATGATGGTGCGAACGCCGAGCGTTTTTCTCTCATCGGTGATGGGGATTTGATGGTAAGTAAGAAGTTCAGCTAGGCGATTCGCAATTGTCTGGGTTTCCTTATCTTGCACCAAGCAGTCTTTCAACTCTACGAGGTAATGAGAGTTTTGCGCATACAAACCTGCCTTGACCTGATTTTTAAATTTTCGAGTCTGGAATTGAAGCTTAGCACGGTAGTACTTTGGTTCCTGCATTCCGATAGTTGGACGGATTTCATAGTTTTCATATCCTGCAGGAGCAAATTTTTTCAGGGCTTGATGGAGCAGATCCGTTTTAAACTCTAACTGTTTATCATAGTGGAGGTGCATGATTTGGCAACCACCACATTCATTATAAATGGTACAAGCTGGCACGACTCGAAATTTAGACTTCTTATTAACCTTTAGCAATTTGGCTTCGACAAAGTTACGTTTAATAGAAGTAATCTGACAATAGATATCTTCTCCTTTGAGGGCGCCAGGCACAAAAACGAGGGTTTTCTGGTAGAAACCGATTCCCTCACCATTGATACCCATCCGCTTGATTTTTAAAGGTATTTTTTGTTTGACTTTCAGATTCATACCCCTATCTTATCACATTTTAAGGTATAATAGAACTATGAAAATCACAAAACTTGAAAAGAAAAAACGCCTCTACCTGATGGAGCTAGATCATCAGCAAACCTCTTATATCACGGAAGATACTATTGTCCGTTTTATGCTGTCTCGAGATAAGGTCATTAGCAAAGAGGAACTGACCAAGATACAGGGCTTTGCTCAGTTTTCTTATGGTAAGAACCTCGCTCTCTACCATTTATCCTTCAAGGCTCGTACTGAAAAGGATGTGAGAGAGTATCTGAAAAAGTATGATATTGATGAAACAATCACTAGTCAGGTTATCGCTAACCTTAAAGAAGACAACTGGATAAATGATCGTCAGTATGTCTACTCTATTATCAACGCAAATCAACTTTCTGGAGATAAGGGACCTTATGTGCTAGCTCAAAAACTGTCTCAAAAAGGGATTGTCAAATCAACGATTGAAGAGGTTTTAAAGGATTTTGATTTTTCAGAGGTTGCTCAACGTGTGGCGGAGAAACTTCTTAAAAAATACATGGGAAAGCTTCCCGCTCGTGCCTTGCAGGATAAGATCATTCAAAGCTTGACGAACAAAGGCTTCTCCTATTCTGATGCTAAAAATGCTTTTGATGACTTGGATAGTCAAGTCGGCCAAGAAACGACTCAAGAACTCATTTTTAAAGAGCTAGACAAACAATATGCTAAGTATGCTCGAAAGTATGAAGGATACGAACTTAAACAGCGTTTAACCCAAGTTTTAGCCCGAAAAGGCTATGATTTTTCGGATATAGCCAGCGCTCTCAGAGAATATCTTTAACATTTTCGTGTAAAATTCAAAAAAAATAGACCGATTTATGATATAATAGTAAACGATAAACTTATAAATTGTAGAAAGTTGGTTAGTTATGAAACTTCCAAAAGAAGGCGACTTTATTACAATTCAAAGTTATAAGCATGATGGGAGTCTTCACCGTACTTGGCGAGACACCATGGTACTAAAAACAACAGAGAACGCCATTATCGGCGTCAACGACCACACACTAGTTACCGAAAGTGACGGTCGTCGTTGGGTGACTCGAGAACCGGCTATTGTTTACTTTCACAAAAAATATTGGTTTAATATCATTGCTATGATTCGCGATAATGGGATTTCCTACTATTGCAATATGGCTAGTCCCTACTATCTAGATGAGGAAGCCCTGAAATACATTGACTATGATTTGGATGTCAAGGTCTTCACTGATGGTGAAAAGCGTCTCTTGGACGTTGAAGAGTATGAGCGCCATAAACGCAAAATGAAGTATTCTGATGATTTAGACTATATTTTGAAAGAGCATGTTAAAATCCTTGTTGATTGGATCAACAATGGACGCGGTCCTTTCTCAGAGGCCTATGTCAACATTTGGTACAAACGCTACATAGAACTAAAGAATCGGTAAAGTTGTCAAGCCGGGGTGAGAGCCCTGGTTTTTTTATTTGAAAAACCCAGCTTTTCGACTGGGTTGATTTCTATATATCTAATTTAGTCACAGTAAACTTGATGTGGGAATAGTCTTTTTCAACATCCTTATCCAACAAGAAAGCCGTGGCATCCTTCTTAACCTGAACAAGGTCAATGTTCTGAGCTTGAGCCGCATAGACGCATCCACAATAACATTGACGATAGATATCATACTCCTCGCACATCTCCACCGAGCGCTTATAGCCTTGATTTTTCTTGAAATCACTTGGAAGATAGTGGGTGGTATAAATCTTTTGCACATCGATTCCGATGCTGTTGATGGTTTGAGAGTTCTTATGGGGACTGATGGTCAAAGCTGAACCAAAGTAGTCAAAGCCCAAGTCCATAGCTACCTGTGCTGTTTTATCCAAACGGTAATCAAAACAAACCTTGCAACGATCGCCACCTTCGGGTTCTTCTTCCAGTCCTCTGACTAACTTCCGGTATTCATTGGGTTCATAAGGCGCTTCTAAATAGTGGACCGTATTTCCTGTCCTCTCATTGAAATCACTGACAAATTTCTTGGTGACGTAAGCTCGCTTGTGGTATTCTGCCTTGGGATGGATATTGGAATTGGCAAAATAGATAGTCACATCAGCGTATTTTGTCAGGTATTCTAGGGTGTAGGTACTACAAGGAGCACAGCAAACATGCATGAGAATAGTGGGACGTTCCTCATTTTTTTCCCAAACCTGAACCATTTTCTGCATGACACGGTCATAATTAATCTTCTGATTGGGATTCATCTTGCTCAGAATTTCTTCTACATCGATCATGTTCTTCTCCTTTTTCTAGTCTTATTTTATCATATAAGTTAGGAGAGCTCAATCCAATTTAGAAGTGATTATCATAAAAAGAAGGGATATGTATTCCCTTCTTTTGTGTTTTTTATAAGTTACTTTTACATCATCCCGCCCATCATGCTTGGATCCATTGTTGGAGCTGGGGCTGCTGGTTCCGGTTTATTGGCTACGACTGCTTCTGTTGTCAAAATCAAGCTGGCTACAGAGGCTGCATTTTGAAGGGCTGAACGGCTCACTTTAACTGGGTCGATGATTCCTTCTTCAATCATGTTGACCCATTCGCCAGTTGCTGCGTTGAAGCCTGTACCAACTTCAGCATTTTTCAAACGGTCAATAACAATAGAACCTTCGAATCCTGCATTGTGGGCAATTTGACGAACAGGTTCTTCCAAGGCACGGAGAACAATATTACGTCCTGTTGCTTCATCTCCTGTCAATTCCAAATCAGCTACGGCTGGGATGACATTTACAAGAGCTGTTCCACCACCTGCAACGATTCCTTCTTCCACGGCTGCACGAGTAGCGTTGAGGGCA
Source organism: Streptococcus sp. SR1 (assembly GCF_000526075.1). NCBI lineage: Bacteria > Bacillati > Bacillota > Bacilli > Lactobacillales > Streptococcaceae > Streptococcus > Streptococcus sp. SR1. The sequence goes on along the minus strand of NZ_JATR01000004.1, from coordinate 39,914 downwards.
TCTTCAATGCGGAGTTTCATTTCTTTCAACTCAGTTTCAGTTGCAGCTCCGACCTTGATGACTGCGACACCACCTGACAATTTTGCCAAGCGTTCTTGCAATTTTTCACGGTCAAATTCAGAAGTTGTAGTTTCAATTTGAGACTTGATAATCGCAACACGGTGAGAAATAGCTTCAGGATTTCCAGCACCTTCTACGATAACCGTGCTATCTTTGTCCACAGTTACTCTCGCTGCTTGACCTAGCGCCTCAATAGTAGCGTCTTTCAACTCAAGACCAAGATCTTCTGTGATGACTGTTCCACCTGTCAAGATAGCGATGTCTTCTAACATAGCCTTACGGCGGTCACCAAATCCAGGAGCCTTGACAGCTACGACATTGAAGGTTCCGCGAATCTTGTTCAATACAAGAGTCGGAAGAGCTTCGCCATCTACATCATCCGCAATAATCAAGAGTGGACGATTGCTTTGAAGAATGCTTTCTAGAAGTGGCAAGATTTCTTGGATATTTGAAATCTTCTTATCAGTAATCAAAATGTATGGATTTTCAAGATCAGCCACCATTTTTTCGCTATCTGTCACCATGTACTGCGATAGGTAACCGCGGTCGAACTGCATTCCTTCAACAACTTCAAGTTCTGTTTCCATACCACGTGATTCTTCAATAGTAATGACACCGTCTTTACCAACTTTTTCCATGGCTTCAGAAATGTATTCACCGACTTTTTCAGAACGAGAAGATACAGCAGCAACCTGAGCAATGGCTTCTTTATTAGCAACTGGAATGGCATTGTTTTTCAAGGCTTCTACAGCTGCGGCAACTGCTGCTTCAATCCCACGACGGATACCGATTGGGTTGGCACCTGCAGTGACGTTTTTGATTCCTTCGCGGACGATAGCTTGAGTTAAGACTGTTGCAGTTGTTGTTCCGTCACCTGCGATATCATTGGTTTTTGAAGCTACTTCTGATACCAATTTGGCACCCATATTTTCAAAATGGTCTTCTAATTCAATTTCTTTGGCAATGGTCACACCGTCATTGGTAATCAAAGGTGAGCCAAATGATTTTTCCAACACAACATTACGACCTTTTGGTCCTAAGGTTACTTTAACAGTGTCTGCAAGGATATCGACACCACGAACCATAGCTGAACGAGCATCAGATGAAAATTTAATTTTTTTTGACATACTTACTTTCTCCTTCTATTCTTCAATGATCGCCAAGATGTTGGCTTCGCCTACGATGATATACTTTTCATCGCCATCTTTGACATCAATACCTGCATGGGCTTCCACTAAAACACGGTCTCCAGGCTTCACGCTTGGAGCTACCAAGTCACCGTTCAAAGTACGAACACCTTGTCCAGTAGCTACAACTTGGGCTGTTTTTGTTTTTTCTTGGGCTGATCCTGCAAGGACAAAGCCTCCAACAGTTTGTTCTTTTTCTTCGATTTTCAAGACCATACGGTCTCCTAATGGTTTCAACATCTGTTTTCCTCCATGATAAACTACATATTATTAGCACTCTTTATATCTGAGTGCTAATTTATAGTTCTATTGTATCACTTGGTCAGAAATAGTCAAGAAAAAAGTCTGACTTTGGCAAGATAAAAAGCCTGAGACAAACTCAGACTTTTTAATGCTTAAAATGGCAATTCTTCCTCTTCCAAGACTAGGTCTGCTAAGTCTTGACCTGCGTTATTTTCACGCATGGCACGTTGGGCGCGGCTTTCCAAGAGTTGGAATCCTGTAACAAGAACTTCGGTCACATAGTTCATCTGGCCATTTTTCTCGAAGCGACGGGTACGCAATTCTCCATCAACGGAAATGAGACTGCCTTTGGTTGCGTAGCTTGCCAAAGTTTCTGCTAGTCTGCCCCATAGGACCATATTTACAAAATCGGCTTCACGTTCACCGTTTTGGTCTTTGTAACGACGGTTCACAGCGATAGTTGCTCGCGCCACTGACTTGTCATTGTTGGTTTTGTGCAATTCTGGTGTAGACGTTAAACGTCCAATAAGAATAACTTTATTATACATATTTTCTTCCTCCTACTTATCTATTCGCAGGAAATCAAAAAAAGTTACAGAAATTTGTAACTTTTCGAAGAAATTTTTTATTTTTTATGAACCATGAAACCTGTCGCCTGTTGATTGGCCATAATAGTCATATCTGTAATCTGCACACGACGGGGTTGACTGGTCACATAGGCAACAGTGTCTGCGATGTCTTGTGCCTGCAAGGCTTCGATCCCCTGATAAACCGTCGCAGCACGCTCTTTGTCACCGTGGAAACGTACCGCAGAAAAATCTGTTTCGACAATTCCTGGCTGAATAGTAGTTACCTTGATATCTGTTGCAATGGTATCAATTCGCAAACCATCTGAAAAAGTCTTGACAGCAGCCTTGGTGGCTGAGTAAACAGCTTCCCCAGCATAGGCATAGATTCCTGCGGTCGATCCCATATTGATAATATGACCTTGATTGGCTGCTACCATAGAAGGCAAGAAACAGCGAGTGACTGCCATCAACCCCTTGACATTGGTATCCAACATGGTCAGCATGTCCAACTCTTCATAGTCTTGATAGGGAGCCAAGCCAAGAGCTAGTCCAGCGTTATTGACCAAGATATCAATCTGCCCTATCGTTTCCAGAATATCGGAGCAGACAGTCTTGACCATGGTCATATCCGTGACATCCAGTGGAAATGTCCAAACTGTTTGATTAGGAAAAATTTCTGCAAACTCTGACTTGAGGGTATCTAGTCTGTCTGTCCGTCGCCCTGTTAGAACGACATTCTCCCCCTGCTCTAGATAAGCACGCGCAATCGCTTCACCGATTCCTGAGGTCGCTCCTGTAATTACTACATTTTTTGCCATCTTTTCCCCCTCTATCTGGTCTATCAAATACTGACAATTTCCTAGGCAGTCCAGTGTTTGGCTGGGTCAAATGGAGTTCCGATAACTTGGTCTTCTGATAATTCAATAATCCCACGTTTTTGTGGAGCATTTGGTAGATGCAATTCACGAGGGCTACACATCATGCCAAAACTCTTCTCACCACGAAGTTCGCCTGGGAAAATGAGATTTCCTTTTGGCATCATTGCTCCAGGAAGAGCTACAATGGTTTTCAGGCCAAGACGCGCATTGGGAGCCCCTGCAACGATTTGCACTGTCTTGTCACTTGCAACTGCAACTTGGCAGATGTTAAGGTGGTCACTATCTGGGTGAGCGACCATCTCGACAATCTCACCAACAACAAACTTAGGTTCCTTGTCATTGACAATTTCTTCTGTAAAACCTTCCGCCTGCAACTCTTGGTTCAAACGAGCGACTTGCTCATCTGTCAAAAAGACTTGACCGCGCTCTGCAATTTCAAACAAACTTGAAACTTCGAAAATATTCCAAGCTACTGTTTCCCCATTTTCTTTGAGGCAAACACGGGCAACCTTGCCTTTGCGTTCCACGTCCAACTTGGCATCTCCGCTGTTTTTCACGATGATCATAAGGACATCGCCAACATACTCTTTGTTATATGTAAAAATCATTGTTTCCTTTTTCTCCTATTTCAGTCCTGCTAAAAAGTCGTTAATTTGTTGCTTGCTTTTACGGTCACGATTGACAAATCGGCCGATTTCCTTGTCCTTTTCTAGCACAACAAGACTAGGAATGCCGTACACATCCCAGAGTTTGGCCAGATCCAGATACTGGTCTCGGTCCACTCGAATAAAGGTGAACTCTGGATTGGTTTCCTCAATCTCTGGCAAGGCTGGATAGATATAACGACAATCGCCACACCAGTCCGCCACAAAAAGGAAGACCTTCTTGCCATCTTGCTCTACAAAACCTGCTAGTTCTTCTATACTATTGGGAGTAATCATAAGACTTCCTCCTCATAGACCAGGTCTTCATTTTCATAGACAAAGGTATAGTGACGACCATCCTCGAAAACGACTCCTCCGACAAGTCGCTCTAGGCTACTCTCGTAGACTTGAACATAGAGAGTCGCAATCTCACCCATATCTGAGAAAAGTTCGCGCACGATAGCGGTCAACTCTTCCTGAGTCTTCATGAGCTTGTGATTATCTGCTGCTTTTTTAGCCCCCAAAGCAAGGGCACTTAGACCAGCCACAGTCAAGCCAGTCATCCATAATTTCTTAGCTTTCATACCATTCATTGTAACACAAAAAGGGCTCTAGGACAAATAGGGAAGCCGTATACGAGCAAGGAAAATCTCATCCATTACTGTAGAAAGAAAACTTCTGATTCTTTTCGCCAAGCGCCTGAGTTAACAAGAATTTCCTGAATGGATTAAAAAATCTCTGAGATTGCTCTCAGAGATTAGAAGATAACTAGTTACTATTTTCAACTGCTGCAGTGACAAATGCGGTGTAGAGTTCTTCTGGGCGGTTTGGACGGCTGGAAAGTTCAGGGTGATACTGACAAGCCACAAAGAATTTATTTTCAGGAATCTCAACGATTTCTACCAAACGATTGTCTGGAGAAACTCCTGAAAAGACAAAACCTGCCGCCTCAAACTGTTCACGAAAGGCGTTGTTAAACTCATAACGGTGACGGTGACGACGTTGCACCACTTCTTGATTGTGATAAGCAGCTGCTGCCTTAGAGCCACGTTTCAACTTAGATGGATAAAGTCCCAAACGAAGGGTTCCACCCATATCTTCAACATCAACCTGGTCACGCATGATATCAATAATAGGGTATTTTGTTTCTGGCGCAAGCTCTGCAGAATTGGCCCCTTCAAGACCTAAAACGTTACGAGCAAACTCGATACAAGTCAACTGCATTCCCAAGCAGACACCCAACATTGGGACATCATTCTCACGCGCATAGCGGATGGCTTGGATTTTCCCTTCCGTACCACGTTGACCGAAACCACCTGGCACAATGATTCCGTCCGCATCAGACAAGAGCTCTGCTACATTCTCTGCTGTCACATCATTGGCATTGATCCAATTAATCTTCACTTCTGCGTCGTTGGCATAACCAGAGTGTTTTAAGGCTTCGACCACTGAGATGTAGGCATCTTGCAACTCCACATACTTACCAACGAGGGAGATCTTGACTTGTTTTTTCAGGTTCATGACCTTATCCACCATGGCTGACCACTCTGTCATATCCGCTGCTGGCGCGTCTAGCTTCAAATGGTCACAAACAATTTGGTCCATGCCTTGTGCCTGCAAGTTCAATGGAATTTGGTAAAGGTGTTCAACATCCAAAGATTCAATAACAGCTTCTGGAGCTACGTCACAAAACTGAGCTAGTTTATTTTTAATGCCCTGACCAGCTGGTTTCTCGGTACGAATGACCAACATATTTGGCTGGATTCCCAAACCACGCAATTCTTTTACAGAATGTTGAGTTGGCTTGGTCTTCATCTCACCAGCAGCCTTTAGATAAGGAAGTAAGGTTGTGTGGATATACATAACATTATCTGCACCCACATCTGCCTTCATCTGACGAAGCGCCTCTAAGAATGGCAAGGACTCGATATCTCCAACGGTTCCACCAACCTCTGTGATAATGACATCCGAGTCTGTCGTTACAGCAGCACGCTTGATTTTTTCCTTCAAAGCATCTGTGATATGAGGAATGACTTGGACAGTTGCCCCAAGGTATTCTCCATGTCGTTCCTTACGAAGAACTTCACTGTAAATTTTACCAGTTGTCACGTTGGAATATTTGTTGAGATTGATATCGATGAACCGTTCATAGTGACCCAAGTCCAAATCGGTCTCAGCCCCATCATCTGTCACAAAGACTTCCCCGTGCTGGTAAGGACTCATAGTTCCCGGATCGATATTGATATAAGGGTCAAACTTTTGAATGGTTACTTTTAGACCACGATTTTTCAAGAGACGACCCAGACTTGCTGCGACAATCCCTTTCCCAATAGACGATACCACACCACCAGTTACAAAAATATATTTCGTAGACATAGATTCCTCTTTCTAAAATGCTCAAGGTCTTGTTAACTACGAGGGGAGATCGAAAACAAGACCCTTATGAATAACGACTTTTCAAGAAAAATTTCCTGAAAAAACAAAAATAGCTCCCTAGTAACTAGGGAGCCCCGACCTCTAAAAGAGGTGCCCGAACAATATGATACCTTAAAGCAGAACATTTGTCAACCCGAATTGGTAAAACATGAAAAAAGGAGATTGTTTTCAGAAAACCAATTAAAGGTTCGCATCCAAACGGACGACCTGCTCAAGCAACAAAAAAAGAGATCCAGCGATCTCCTTTTAAAGGCATTTTACTCTTCTTCACTCGTTTCAGCGTCATCGTCTGAAAACTCATCGTCTTCTTCGTTAAGATCCACGTCTTCACCCAAGTCATCAGGGGCGATTTCGTTGATTTCCGCATCGTAAGCTTCCACTTCATTTTTCTCATCATCTGGATTTTCGTCATCATATGAAAGAGCTGGGTCGGCTTCGTACGCATCTTCATCTTCTGGATCATCCGCATTGTAGTCAATGGCATCTGAATCACCATCCATAAAGGCATTGACGCGTTTTTTCTTAGCTTTTGGTGCTACTTCATCGTCATCACTTTCTTCAAGAGCGATGATTTCTTCGTCGATTTCGTCCACACCATACCATGAACGAAGACCCCATTTGTTGTCTCCAAGAGAGATGAAGCTACCGTCAAAGTTCAACTCTGTGTAGAACAAAGGCAAAGCTTCGCGGATATCGCTGTTTGATGTTCCAAGGTAGTTTTGAATTTCGTTTACAAGATCGCTAAAATGCATCTCATGATCGCGACCACGAAGTTCCAAGATAGCACGCGCTACCTCAATCATAGATAGTTCACTTTTTTCTTGCCCAGCAAATACTTCTAATTCCAAAGCGTTTCTCCTCATTTATACTACTATCGCCAGAGCAAACAGACTCTGACCTCATTTTATCATGTACTCTTTATTGTACGATAATTTTGCAGAATAGTCAAAGGTTAAAATAGATTTATCTATGATTTATTAAGTAAAAATCAATTGATTTTATCACATGGTAAATTTAAAAATATTATTTGGAGGAAGCTTATGTCAAAAAAATAATAAATGTTGTTGCAGCAGCACTTACCGTGTTGTCAAACTACTATTATGAATCCAATACAAAATAGATTTGAATCAAAATGAATGACCAGTATTAACGATATTTTACTTTTAAAATATGATATACTATATTTAACAAAATATTAAACACAGGAGTCCGATATGTCTGAAGAATTTACACTTAACTACCATGCTGCAACGATTCAACATCTAGGTATTGGATTATATAAACAGTTACCACAGGCAATTGCCGAACTCATCAGCAATTCTTGGGATGCTGATAGCCATAATGTTAAAATTCATATTAATTATCGAGAAAAAATAATAACCGTATCAGACGACGGCAATGGTATGTCAGCACAAGAGCTGAATGAAAATTTTTTGACCATTGCTAGAAATAGACGATTGACAGATAAAATAAATGATAAAAAAAATGAAACCGGACTATCGAAAAACGGCAGAAAAGTTACAGGAAAAAAAGGACTTGGAAAACTAGCTTTATTTGGTATTGCTAATACAATTATTATTGATAGCATTCAAAATAAGAAACTAAACTCTTTTGAATTGAATTATAATGACATACAGGGCTCATCAAATAATACCTATCATCCAAAAACAATCCATTATAATGTTCAAACCGACGAACCAAATGGTACAAAAATAACCATTAAAGACATTACTTTAAAAAATCTGACTAAAATCGATACATTATATGATAGCCTTTCTAAAAGATTTAACAAGTATTCCCGTACAGATTTTTTAGTAACTTTAGCAAGCGATGACGGTACCATTAAGGAATTAGATGAAGAGGTATTTATCAATAGTATACGACCTAAGAAAGACGAAATTGAGTTTACTTTTTCTTTTCCAGATGATTTTGAAACTCTTACAAATAAGCAGTCTCAAGTAGCCATTCATAAACTTAAAGAGTTTCATATAAACGGGATTATTTATACCAAGAAAACACCTTTACAAGCAAATCAACGTGGATTTTCAGTATTATCTAGAGGGAAGCTAGCAAGTGAACAATCTGTTACACAATTTCAAGATAGAGCAAATGATAATTTCTATAGCTATGCAGCTGGGTACTTTAATATTGATTTTCTTGATGATGATAATAAAAAAGATTTTATTTCAACAGATAGACAATCGATTAGATGGGAAGCTGATGAGGAGTTAATAGAAATCAAAGAAAATCTTAACAAACTAATTGGGATTGTTCAAAGAGAATGGAGAAAGCGACGTTCCGAAGCAAAAGAAAAAAAAGCGCAAGAAAATATTCAAAAAACTCCTTCTTTAGCAGAAACCACATTATCAACCGAAGACAAAGAAAGCATCAATAAAATTAGCAAAGCATTAGAAAATGATGATGTTGATGTCCCAGAAAAAACGAAACAAAATATTTTAGATTCTGCAATAAAATCAACTACCTCATATAAAAAGGATCACAGTGTGTATAAAGAACTAGTCCCAGCTAATTTTAGAGTTCCACAAAATATTGGTACTAAAATCCGAAGGCTAAGAGAGGAGATGATAGAAGCAGCAGAAGATAAAGATATCAATCGATTCATTCTAACCCAAGGCCTACTACTACGTGCTATGATTGAAAGTACAACAACAACATTATTGAAACGCTACTGGGAGGAAGCAAGTACTCATAATCTAATAATAGAAAATAACCGTCCAAAAACACTAACTGCCGAAAATGAAGTTGACAAACTTTCGTTTAAAGTTAAGTATGAAACCATGGTTCGACTGCTTTCTAGAAAAGGAAAAATAGCCCCAAATAGAGTTCAAAGCCTAATTGACGAATTTTCAAGTATAAGAGCAACAGAGCATTTAAATACATTAATGCATGATGCTAATAATTTCCCTCAATTTAATACCTTAAAAACAATATGGGATGCTGTAGCTTCTCAACTTCTTGCTGCATTCGATCTTTTGTAACTAAAAAATCAACATATGTTCAATCTCTATATGACGAACATATGTTGATTTTTATTTAAACTCCAATGTTAAAATCGTATCAGCCATCTTTTTGCTAAAAATTGGAGGTACAGCATTGCCAATTTGAGTAAAAGCGCTGGTTCTAGAATCTAAGAAATAGTAATTATCTGGAAATCCCTGTAATCTAGCTGCCTCTCTCACAGTAATTGATCTATTTTGTTTTGTATCTGGATGAATATAATGATGACCATCTTTTGAAATATGTGCAACTACTGTATGTGATGGAGAATTCCATGAAAGAGCTTTGAACCTGTCCAAAAATTTATCCGTATGTTTATGGGTTTTTAGCTTTGAGTCAAGTTCACTATATTTAATATTTTTACCATTTTTCTTAGCTTCTGCTACAATTTTATAAATTGCTAAGTCATTGCTATTATTTGGTCTTGCAATATTTTGAGTTAATGGCGTTTTAGAATCCTGTAAAAAATTTTGTTCAACATAATCATTTGATAAATTTGTATAAGAATTGTTTACTTCTCCCGCCTTTAAACTAGGTAATCCCTGAAAAGCTGTTTTAACATCCACCTCATTTTCTTCATATTTTTTAAGATTTTTAAAGAATTCTTGAATAAGTTCTTTTTTCTCATTCATCACTCCAAAAATAATAAGTCTTTCTCTTGATTGTGGGACACCATAGTTTTTAGTATTTAAAACTTCATAACCTAAAGAATAGCCAGCCTCTTCAAATTCTTTTTTCATTCTAGGTAATAAAAACTCATCATCAGCATCTCTAAAACTCAATAATCCTTTTACATTTTCAAAAATAAAAAATTGGGGTTGATACTTGTTTAAAAAATGTATATAAAATTTATACAAATAGATTCTTTCATCTGAAGACTTTTTACTAGCATTCCTAGCTCTTCCAATGGTTGAATAAGCTTGACATGGAGGACCTCCTATGATTCCATCAACGTTTTCCCCTAAATCATCAAAAAAACTAAAAATACTGTGAATATTTTCTTGACTAATTTCAAAGTTAAGAATTTTATTCAATTTTTCTCGAGGTACATGTTTCAACAAATCCTCTATACTAGTCTTACTATTTAAAAAGTCATTATAAAGTCCTAATTTATTTTTTTCCTTTAAATAATAATATACTTCCCTAAGTTTTAAAGTTTCACAAGCTGCTTTCTCTTTCTCTACATGTCCCAATATTTTATATCGCTGATTTCTGAATCCCTCAGTTAATCCACCTGCACCGCTAAATAAATCTATTATATTAATCATAATTAAGCCTTTTAAATAAATAAAATATATTAAATCAAATACACACTATTACCTATTATACCAAAAACCCCAGCAAATTGCCGAGGTTTATAGTTTATTTCACCAACTTCTTCATCTCATCAATACGTGCGACGGTCGCGTCGTACTTAGCTTGGTAGTCGGCTTGTTTGTCGCGTTCTTTTTGGACGACTTCTGGTTTGGCATTGGCTACGAAGCGTTCGTTAGAGAGCTTCTTACCAACCATGTCCAGTTCTTTTTGCCATTTAGCCAGTTCCTTGTCGAGACGAGACAGTTCTTCTTCGACATTGAGGAGGTCTGCGAGAGGCAGGTAGATTTCTGCTCCTGTGATGACGCTTGACATTGCGAGTTCTGGTGCAGGGATGGTTGATGCGATTTCCAAGTGTTCTGGATTTGTGAAGCGTTTGATATAGTTGACATTGCTGTTAAAGAAGGCTTCTAAGTCGCTATCGCTAGTTTTCACGAGAATCGTGATTGGCTTGCTTGGTGCTACGTTTACTTCCGCACGCGCATTCCGAACAGCACGAATCAAGTCTTTGAGGCTTTCTACACCAGTGTGAGCCTCAAGGTCTTCAAAGGCTGGGTTAACAGTTGGGTATTCCGCTGTGACGATAGAGCCTTCTGAGATTTGTCCAAAGATTTCCTCTGTCACGAATGGCATGATTGGGTGGAGGAGTCGAAGGATCTTGTCCAAAGTATAAAGGAGAACAGAACGTGTGATGACTTTCTCTTCTTCGTTATCGCTATAAAGGACTTCCTTGGTCAACTCAACATACCAGTCCGCAAACTCGTCCCAGATAAAGTTATAGAGGATGTGGCCAGCCACACCAAACTCAAACTTATCAAAGTTTTCAGTGACTTTGCCGATCGTTTCATTGAGGTTGTGGAGAATCCAGCGGTCTGTGACATTTCCAGCTTCCTTGTTAACAACTTTTTCCACATTGGCAGTTGCTTGCTCAAGGGTCAAACCTTCATTGTTCATGAGGATATAGCGAGAGATGTTCCAGATCTTGTTAATGAAGTTCCATGAAGCATCCATTTTCTCGTAAGAGAAGCGCACGTCTTGCCCTGGTGCAGAACCGTTTGAAAGGAACCAACGAAGGGCATCGGCACCGTATTTCTCGATAACATCCATTGGGTCAATCCCGTTGCCGAGAGACTTAGACATCTTGCGTCCTTGCTCATCACGAATAAGACCGTGGATAAGGACGTTTTGGAATGGCTGACGGCCAGTGAATTCTAAGGATTGGAAGATCATACGAGACACCCAGAAGAAGATGATGTCGTAACCTGTTACCAAGGTTGAAGTTGGGAAGTAACGTTTGAAGTCTTCTGAGTCAACATCAGGCCAGCCCATAGTTGAGAATGGCCAAAGGGCAGAACTGAACCATGTATCCAAGACATCTTCGTCCTGAGTCCATCCGTCGCCTTCTGGAGCTTCTTCGCCGACGTACATTTCACCCTCGGCATTGTACCAAGCAGGGATTTGGTGACCCCACCAGAGCTGACGAGAGATAACCCAGTCGTGGACATTTTCCATCCATTGGAGGAAGGTATCATTGAAACGAGGTGGGTAGAATTCTACCTTGTCCTCTGTATCTTGGTTGGCAATGGCATTCTTGGCCAATTGGTCCATCTTGACGAACCATTGTGTAGACAAACGTGGCTCAACCACAACACCTGTACGCTCTGAGTGGCCAACACTGTGGACACGTTTTTCGATTTTAACAAGGGCACCGATTTCTTCCAACTTAGCAACGACTGCCTTACGAGCTTCAAAACGGTCCATGCCTGCAAATTCGAAGGCCAAGTCATTCATAGTTCCGTCGTCGTTCATGACGTTGACTTGTGGCAAGTTATGGCGTTGACCAACCAAGAAGTCGTTTGGATCGTGGGCAGGTGTAATTTTCACGACACCAGTACCAAACTCTGGATCAGCGTGTTCGTCTCCCACGATTGGAATCAATTTATTAGCAATTGGAAGGATGACATTTTTACCAATCAAGTCCTTGTAGCGTGGGTCTTCTGGATTGACCGCAACAGCAACGTCCCCAAACATGGTCTCAGGACGAGTAGTCGCCACTTCAAGGGCGCGTGAGCCGTCTTCTAGCATGTAGTTCATGTGGTAGAAGGCACCTTCCACGTCCTTGTGAATGACCTCGATATCAGAAAGGGCTGTGCGAGCTGCTGGGTCCCAGTTGATAATAAACTCACCACGGTAGATCCAGCCTTTCTTGTAAAGGTCCACGAAAACCTTACGAACAGCTTTTGACAAACCTTCATCAAGAGTGAAACGCTCACGAGAGTAGTCTACAGAGAGCCCCATCTTGCCCCATTGTTCCTTGATGGTAGTGGCATATTCGTCTTTCCATTCCCAAACCTTGTCGAGGAATTTTTCACGACCGAGATCATAGCGGGAAATGCCTTCACCACGCAAGCGCTCCTCAACCTTAGCCTGGGTAGCAATCCCAGCGTGATCCATCCCTGGAAGCCAAAGCGTGTCAAAACCTTGCATGCGTTTTTGACGGATGATGATATCCTGAAGAGTCGTGTCCCAAGCGTGACCAAGGTGAAGTTTCCCAGTTACGTTTGGTGGTGGAATAACGATCGAATAAGGCTTAGCCTTTTGATCGCCTGAAGGCTTGAAAACATCGGCATCAAGCCATTTTTGGTAACGGCCAGCCTCAACCTCAGCTGGATTGTATTTAGGTGAAAGTTCTTTAGACATGTGTGTTCTCCTTGTTTAAGTAGTTCAATATCTTAAAAATTTGTTCTAATTCTTGTTTTTTCATATAAGAAGTCATATAGTCATAATCTGGCAATCCAGTTTTAGTAACTGGCAACATAATCTTTTGACGTTTCATGCGTTCGCCATTGAATTTATAACCATAGGCATACTTGATTTTTTGCGACAAAATCATTTGTTTCAAGAAAAGGTAGGTATATTTGTTTCCGTATATCTCGTCCTTCCATTTCAAACGTTTGACATCATCAGAAAAAATGGCTTCGTAGGGATGATAGAAATTTTCAACAACACTACCATTGTAATTTACACCGAGTACATTTGCATCAAGACTTTTATTTGTATTAGATACAAAAGCTGTAACTCCATTATCACTATCGCTAGCACCTACAAATGGTCTCAATCCAATTTCTTGATTTGCTTTTGTCAAACGAACGCCTGATTTAATCTCACAAACATCCTCAATCCAGAAATCTTTCCAAGAAATTTCACAAACTTTTTCTTCAAGAATGTTCTTCACTCTGATATATATATATATATATATATTCGAGCACTTCTTGGGCTTTATCCAGTTCTAATTTTTTCACAAAGTCAGACATATATTGGAAATTAGGGTTACCTTCTTTATCAACTGGAAGAATGAGTTTTTCTCTTTTTATACGGGTGTCGTTAATCTCTCTGTTAAAAGAATATTTTTCTTCTAAGCGTTTAACAACGGTAGATAAAAATAGATAAGCGTATTTGTCTGCATTCTCAGACTTTAAAGCTGTTATGTGATCACTAGCCACAAACTCAAATTGCTGATAAAAAGTGGAACCGACACTTCCGCTATTGGCAAGAGTGAGGACATCTTCAAATTTCCGAACCCCTGTTTCATTTCCAATAAAGGCATCTACACCATTGTTTTCGGAAGTTGAGGAAATATAAGGTTTAGGACCATCTGTCTGATTAGCTTTTGTCAGACGTTTTCCTCTTTGAATTTCTTGAAAAACTTCAGTGAAACGAAATGTTTTCCATTCTACCTTGTCTAGTCCTGCCACATCTCCAGCTAGCTCAACCAATTTACGCTCATAATAATCAATGATTTTCTGAACTTGTTGCTTCTGTTCCTGCTTGATGTAATCTTCCATGAACTGCCAGTTAGGCTGACCTTGGGAATCCATCGGCAAAATTACGATTCTTTCTTTGAATCTAGTTCCTGTCAGACCTTTTCCATATCCAAAACCACAGTCTTTTATACTATTTCTAAAAGATTGAACCAAAAATATCCCTACGTTTTTGGAAATATTATCATTTTGGATAATATACATTTTATTTCCAGTAATATACTCCACTGACTGGTAAAAGAAATCTGCATTTTCAGCTCCGAGACTTATAGTATTTTTAGGATTTTTATGAACATTTATATTTTCAACTATTTCCTCTAAGCCATTGTTAAAAGATGTTCTTGTAATATATGGTATACCCTTTTTAGTGATTTTAAGATTATTTTTATGGTAAGGTTTTGAATTAGTTACTTCAAAAATATCTTTTACTTTAAACTCTCCCCACTCCACATCCGTCAATTTTAACTTACTCATCTTTGTCACCTGCCATTAGTTTTTTGATTTGCTTGTCAAAATCCGATACGATTTTCTGGGTACGGTTGAACTTCTCATATTCTTGACTGGATTTCTCGTCTGCCTGTTTTTTAGAAATAGATCCTTTTCCTTCTAGAATTTCATATTCATTAAAAGAAAGGAAGCGGTCAATACTTTCCGCCAAAGATTGCATGGTAAAGGTATTACGGCGTTCAACCAAACCTTCAATATAGTCGAAGTAAGAGGTTACGGTACGCTCTAGCTGACGGATTTCGCTTTCTTGCAAATAATTCTTAGCAACTGTTACATCCGATTTCAGTACTCGGCCATCTGGTGCATTCTTCCAAGTCGTTAATCCCATTTGTTTCTTATCAGCGTCTGCCTTATGATAAATGATCTCAGCAGCGGTATTACCTGTAATAGCAAAATGAAACTTGTTCTGCACCATGGCATAGAAATTCTTAGTGATTTCAGAATTTCTATCGTAGTCAATAGCGCATTCCGCAAAAATATCGGTTATTTGCTGATAAATACGGCGTTCACTGGCACGGATGGAACGGATTCGCTCTAAGAGTTCACGGAAGTAATCTTGACCAAAGACCGTTTGTCCCTGTTTAAGACGCTCATCATCAAGTACGAACCCCTTAATAATAAATTCTTTTAAAGTATTAGTTGCCCAAATTCGAAATTGTGTCGCCTTTGTTGAATTGACGCGATAACCAACTGATATAATGGCATCAAGATTGTAATACTCCAATTCGCGCTGAACCGCTCTACTACCCTCTTTTTGAACTGTTCGAAATTTTCGAACAGTTGCCAGCTTGTCTAACTCGCCATCACTATAAATATTTGATAAATGGTGACTAACCGTTGATTTAGAAACTCCGAATAACTCAGAAATCCCTTTTTGTGTCAACCAAAGATTTTCATCTTGTAATAGAATATCTAAATTAACATCACCATTAGGTGTCGTATATAGGACAAAATTAGAAATTTCATTCATAATCGTCACCTTTTTCCGCTACCATCGGAAGTTCCTCAATATCGGTAATTTCTTGGTAATTCTCTTTCTCTTCTATTCCGAAAAGATAACCTCGTCCATGAGTAATCATATTGACTTCAAAAGTTAGATAATCTGCAATGGTCTTTTGAAAATCTTCCTCAGAAGGAATTTCATCATTAAAGTAATAGAAAGAGTGGAGCCACTCATCATCAGCTTCAATCGTTGTTTGAACACAGAACTTAGTTTCTGCTTCAGTGCAATCAAACCAGACATCAAGCAAGTGTTGTTTTTTATCTTTAGCCGTAGCTGTTTCAACTAGACCGATGTGTTTAGAGACTTCAAAACCATCATTTTCAAAGTTGATAAATTTGCATTCTTTTTCCGGACGATGCGGTATACCAGCTGTAAATACTGCAATACAAGGGTTTGTTCCCACGCCATAAAAGGTATTTTTATTAAGTGTAATAACACCTTCTAAAGTATGGTGTTTTAAAATATTTTGTTTAGTTTCTTTTTCAAACTTGGTCTTCCCTGTAAAGGTGGACTGAGGAACGATGACAACCGCCTTAGCACCTTCAACTAAAGAATTTAACAGGTGTTCTGTAAAGTTGATTTCATACAGATCTGTATTGGCTGTCGAACCCATTGAATATGGCGGATTCATCATACCAACGTTGCATTGTTTTAGCTGAAGCTTACTAGGATTTTGGCGTAGAAAGTCTTGGTTTTCAAGGTTACTTTTCCCATCACCTCGTAATATCATATTCGTCGTAGCAATTGTAAACATATAAGATTGTTCTTCAATCCCGAAGAGCTGATGTTTCCGAATTTGGTCACGTTGAGAATCATTTTCTGCTTTTGTTAACATATCATGCATAGCAGCGATTAGGAAGCCTGCTGTACCGCAAGTCGGATCAAAAACCTTATCCGTCGGTTTCAAATCAACCAAATCACAAAACAGTTCCGTGATATGCTTTGGTGTTAAAACAATGCCTAAGTTCTGGCCATCTCCTCCAGAGTAAGACATGAATTCTCCGTAAAAACGACCTAGATAATCTTCAGCAGAACTGTTATATCTTAAACTTTGATAAATACTCTTATAAAGAAATTCTGTGAAATGTTTGATAGGTGTTTTACCTAGATTAGCATTTTTTTCATTAATTTTCACATCGTCTCTAATGATAGCAAACTGACTAAGTAGTTTATCTTTTTTTACTTCAGGAGACACATTAGCGCGCTGAAGGTTAGACTTGATGGCAGTATAAATCTTTGAGCCGTCTGTTTTTACAGTATCTCCAGTTAAACTTTCCAGAGAGAAGTTTCCATGCTCCGTTTCTCTCAATGCTAACAGAATTCCTGAAACAATCAGAGGTTTGTTCTTTTCCTCAATATTGCCGTAATTTCTCAAATCATTGTGTAAAGTCGCGGCATCTTTTAAAATTTCAGCAGTTTCTTTTTCAAAATTGGTTTCTTCTTGAAGAATCTCTTTTACGTAATACTCATCAATATTATCTATTGAAAAGGAAATAAGGGTCTCAATATCCGCAAGTTCAAAATATTCACCACGTTCATTTACAAAAACAGGAGTAATGCGATGTTTTTTTTCATTGCCACTAATTCCAACAGCAATGATTTTTTTGTAACTAACCTTATCTGCTAAATGTTTAGCATAAAAGACCGCTCCGTTTACTGCATAGTCTGTATTTGATTTGACATCATCAGCAATCAAATCATCATCTGTATAATTGATATGTTTTGATAATCCAGGTTTATCTTCAATAATGATTAAGAAGTCTTTAACAATTCCAACGTATTCTGGGAAGCCTGAATTTCCAGTCCCTTTTTTCGAAGCAGTCTTCAGTGCTTCATTAATCTCTTTAACATTACTTCCCTGCGCATCAAAATTTTCACGGATTCCTGCTTCTTTTAAAAGTTCATGAACCCATAAATCAGTATTTACTTCTTTTTTTGCCATTATTCATCTCTTTTCATTACTAAATTTCCCACTCACTCCTCAGCAAGCCATATATCAGACTGTCACAGCGGTTTCCTTGAACATCCGTTCTGTCCCGGATGCGGGCTTCGAGGGTAAAGCCAAGTTTCTCTGCAACTCGTTGACTTTGAAGGTTATACCCAAAGCAAGTCAGTTCAATCTTGTGAAGATCAAGTTCTTTAAAAGCTAGGTCAATCAAGGCACGTGCCGCCTCTGGAACATAACCTAGACCCCAATAGTTTGGGTGCAAGGTATAGCCAATCTCCAGCACGTCGTCTTCGTGTCGATGAGGAAAATCAACAGAGCCGATGATTGTATCAGTTCCTTTGACCACAATGCCATAACCAGCTGGGAGATTGTCCTTTTCATTGCGTTCGGGAAGAATGTGCTCCAGATAATAAATCTCATCTTCCAAGATCTTGACGGGTGGAAAACCAGCGGGATAAGAAACTTCTGGAAGACTGGCATAGTCAAATATATCCTCAGCATCCGCCACTGTGCGGACTCGCAAGACCAGTCGCTCCGTTTCGATTCGCTCAGGTAATGTTACTCTTGCCATCCTTCCTCCTCGCTTTCTTGATGAAGTTCCCCATAGGGTCGACACGATCATCTAAATAACGATAAACGCGCTGGTGGCCGTCCCCCATAAAGTAAGTTGGCGAAAAACGGTCATTTTTAAAATGCCCCTTGTCATCCAAGAGCTCAGGATCAGCAAGTCGCTCGAGAATCTTGGCAAAGATATGGCAGATGCCGTCTTCCTCGATAATCCTATCTACCTGACAGTCCAATACGACTGGACAGGCCTTTAAAATCGGTGCCTGAGTCTGTTCAGAAATCTCATAGTCTAGCCCCAAGTGTCCCAACTTTTCTCGATGGCTAATAAAACCAGCCTGCTCCATTTCGAGCATGAGGTTTTCATCAGGTATGTTCACAGTAAACTTCTGGAAATGCTTGATTTGCTCAGCCGCATTTTCCTCAGCACCAACACCTATGACTAGCCAATCTCCCAAGCTATAAGAGGAGCTACAGGTCGTAATATTGTGCCCAAAATTCTGATCCTGATATCCCAAAATGAAGATAGGAAAGCCATAGTAGAGCTTACTTGTTTTAAAAGATTGCTTCATAACAACCTCCTTTGACTAAGACGCAAAAAAAGAAAAGCCCTGCCATATCCATGACAGGGACGAATGTGTTTATCCGCGGTACCACCCAATTTCGGGCAGAGCCCGCAACTCTCGTCTTCATAATAAAAAGACAATATTATTTCATTTTCAGCCATTAGCAACCAGTTTCGACACATTTGTGGACTTCTCAACACCGCCACTTTCTGTAAAATGTGGGACTCAAAACACCTCTAATGGCTTTATTTTAACAAGTTTTTGACGGAAATGCAAGGGGCAAGAAAGATTACTTGAACTTGATGCCGTTTTCTTTTAATTTCTTGATGGTAGCTGGGCCAATCCCTTTCAAAGCAAGGAGTTCTTTTTCAGTCCAGTTTTTAAAGTCAGCAGCCGACTTGATCCCTTCATCATAGAAAGTCTTAGCTCGATCTACTGAGAGTCCACCTAGGTTGGCTGCGAATTCTTCTACAGAGCTTGTAACTTTTTGAGCTTGCTCTTTAGTTGCTTCTACTGCTTGTTCCACTTTTTTAGAGACAACTTTCCCTGCTTCGCTAGCAGATTTTTCTGCATGTTTCACAACTTTTTTTGTTTCTTCGACAACCTTGGTCACCGTACTTGAAAATGCACCTGAACGACGAAGGCTGTTTCGTAATTGTTTTTTCCGTTGGAGTTTCTTTGACATGATAAAATCCTTTCAATAAAAAATCCCTGTTCTGACAAGGATTTAATAAAGATATTCTATCAAGATTTTGGGAAAAAATCAAGAAAGGAAACGAGATTGCTCCTAAAAATCTAGCCGTTTTTTCTTTCAATCTAATTTGACAATGATTCAACTTCTTGATAAAACATGCAGTAATGTGCAAGACTAATTCACGTAAAAAGCTGATAAGGAGAAGAATATGAATAATGAAAGTTACTTTGATGGTGGTCTTTTGAGCTACGTTGGATATGCTATCCTAGCCATGCTTATCATAGTTTTTACTATTGGAATCGCTACGCCTTGGGCAGTTTGTATGATGCAAAACTGGAAAGTCAATCACACTGTCATCGATGGGCGTCGCCTCTATTTTGACGGAACAGGTTCTCAATTATTCGGGAACTGGATCAAGTGGTTCTTGCTCACCATCATCACTTTGGGCATCTATTCATTCTGGTTGCATATTAAAATGGAACAATGGATTACCAAACACACACATCACGTATAAACAGAAAAAGTGCGTTCATACGCACTTTTTGATTTACAACGATTAATAGTTTCTCTCGCCAAACAATCCTTCTGGCAAATCATGAAATCCCTTGCCTGCTTTGAAATTTTCAAACTTACCAAGCAAGAACTGATAAGCATCCAAGCGGCTTTCGTAGCGAATCATGGCATCTTTGGCACGCTCGTCTTGGTCTTCTTCGTAAACCTTCTGACTTTCCTTATGCGCCATGTCGTTGATCATGATCTGGGTGTTCACCCAGGCCTCAAATTCCTTCATAAATTCTTGTTCGTAACTCATTGATTCTCCTTATTCTAATCCACGGAAGTAGTCCGTATCAATCTCACGGTAAGGCTGGATATCCTGAACATACTCTAGGACTCCTTGAAATTCCCCGTTCTCATCGTGTACTGCAGCATAGGTGATGTGGACAAACTTGCCTCGCGACTCCGACTTGAACCACATTTCATACTTGTCCTTGAGCCCTTCACGAAGACCTTGCATGATGGCTTTGACTTTCTCCAAATATTTTGGAGGATGACATAATTCGACATTGCGCCCGACTTGGGACGGTGTCCGTTTGAAAATCATCTCATCAGCTGGCGAATTGTCATTGTAATACTGAAAAATATCGTCCTTATTAACAAAAGTGATCTCCATAGGGAGGTGATTGAGGATGAGGTTGGCCTGCTCGACTGAGAGATAGCCATTGCCAAAAGCCTGTTGGCTATGGCGGTCCAGCACTGCTTCCTTTTCCTTAGGGGTAAAGGTAATGGTGAACTGGCCTTCTGGTGTATCGATAACTTGCTGAACTTGACCTTCAGCCGTGTCTAGTTGCACGGGCTCCTCTGCACTCTTTTCCTCAACGAAACTCTGGCGCTCTGGCACCCATTTCTCTGACGGACGGATGATGGCATAGCCGTAGGCATCGCTCTCCTCCGCAATCTGAATCCAGTCATCCTGGGTGAAAGACTCAAGGAGAATCATGAGGAGGATGGACTCTTCCTTGAAAATCATACTTTCAAACTCTGTCGCAAAAGCTTCAAAATCTTCTTTTACACTGCTAATCGATACTTCAGGTAGTGACTTGGCTGTCGTTAAAGCTGTTTGAAAGAGTTCTCGGATCTGGTCATCCACTCCCCACATAACCTTAGGAGGTGAATCGTGTCCATAGCGCTCCATGATGGGAAAGAAGAGCTCTTCCTTGCGCTGATAGTGAATATCAAATTGGCCCAACAGCCCCATTTGACGAACCAAACCCTTACGCATCTCTGCCAGCATTTCCTCGTCTTCCATAGACTCATAGGTGTCCAACAATCTCCGAATGCGAATCAAGGCAGCACGGAGAGCCAGATTTTCATCCTTGAAGACGCGAACTGGGTGGCCAGGGTGTTCAGTATCCTCCACTTCGACGCCCTTAACAGCATTTTTAAAAAGATTAGCATGGACATCGCAGAGTTCCATGACATCTTCAAAGGTGACACCTGAGTCTGAGTTCATCAGCTCGTGCTCCATGAGGGAAATCTCGATGGCTGACACACCTGTAAAGGTCGCATCAAAACGCTCCTGAACTGACTCGGGAGAGGCGCCGTTGTGCAATTCTAACAAAATATCCCGTAGGATATGAATCCGTTCATCTGCCATTAGTCTAATCCAATCACTTCATAGCCGTTCGCTTCCAACGTGCGGACAATCTTGTCCATAGGAGTTCCTTCAAGTTTAGAACCCTGCTTAAGCGATACCTTGCGACCGACTGTATTGCGCATCAAGGGATTAGCAAGTGGTTTAAAACCGAGCTCCACTAGGATTTCCAAGACTTCCGGGTGCTTGTCTACCACTTCTGCAACGGGTATTGACACATCGATGATATTGTCCATGACGACCTCCATGTATGTTCTAAAATGATTTTCCTGCTTATATTATACCATAAGGACGATTAGCATACACCAAAAAAGAGGGTTTCCCCTCTTTCTTAGTTTTTATCCAGATTGCGTAACATCTCGTCAATCTTGTTTCCATATTCAATGGATTCGTCTTTGACGAAGGTTAAATCTGGGATTTTGTACAATTTCAAATTGCGACCAAGTTCACGTTTGATGGTACCAGTTGCTTTTTCAAGCCCGATTTGAGCTTTTTGGTTATCCGAAGCAAGGTTACTCAAAATGGTGTAGTAAACCTTAGCAACAGACAAGTCACCTAGCATCTGAACATCTGTAATGGTCACACCTTGGACACGCGGATCACGGACTTTCTTTTGCAAAATCTCATTGACTTCACGCTTGATTTCCATGCCCACACGATCCGTACGGAAATGATTTGCCATGATATTCCTTTCTCTACTTTGAACCAAAAGCTAGGCCAGCAGACCTAGCTATTTTTAAATTTATTGATTTTCAGTTCAAATTGAAACGAAGTTCAATTTGAACTTGTCTGCTTCTTTCGCTGTGGTGAAAGTGATGGAACTGATTTATCAGTCCCATCACAGGGGATTTTTGAGACACTAGGCTCAAAAACAAGCAATGAAACCATCGGTTTGCTTGCGTCCCTCACCACCTAAGAAAGGAGCAAAAATCTTAACGTTTAATTTCTTCCATGACGTATGCCTCAATCACATCATCCATCTTGATATCATTGTAGCCATCAATCATGAGACCACCTTCACGGCCGTTCGTAACTTCTTTGACGTCATCTTTGTAGTGTTTCAAGCTTGCAAGTTCACCGTCATAGATAACGACACCGTCACGGATAACACGGACTTTAGAGTCACGGGTAACTTTACCACTCGTAACCATGAATCCACCGATGGTTCCCACTTTAGATACCTTGAAGGTTTCACGGATAACTGCCTCACCGATAACTTTTTCTTCGAATTCTGGATCAAGCATCCCTTTCATGGCTTCTTCCATCTCTTCGATAACCTTGTAGATAATGCTGTGGAGACGGATTTCTACATCATCTTCTTCTGCTTGTTGACGAGCTTGTGGTGTAGGGCGCACGTTGAAACCGATGATAAAGGCATTTGAAGCTTCCGCAAGAGTCACATCAGATTCATTAATGGCACCGACCGCTGAGTGAACGATGGTAACTTTGACACCTTCTACATCGATCTTTTGAAGCGAGGCAGAAAGGGCTTCAACTGAACCTTGTACGTCGGCCTTGATGATGACGTTAACAGACTTGAGCTCGCCTGCTTTAAGCGTATCAAAGAGGTTTTCAAGGCTGACACGTTGAGTTACTTGACGTTGCTTCATAAGAGCACGTTTCGCACGTTCTTCACCTGCTGCACGCGCAGATTTTTCATCTTCGTAAACAGCAAAGTGGTCACCCGCCATTGGTGCTTCGTTCAAACCTGTGATAGAAACCGGCGTTGATGGGCCTGCGACCTTGACACGACGACCAAGGTCATTGGTCATGGCACGGACACGACCGAAGGTATTTCCGACAACGATAGGGTCTTGCACATTCAAAGTACCTTGTTGCACAAGAAGGGTTGCGACCGCACCTTTCCCTTTATCCAAGCGAGCTTCGATAACCGTACCGATAGCACGCACTGTTGGGTCTGCCTTGAGTTCTTGAATTTCAGCCACAAGAAGAACTGTTTCCAAGAGTTCATCGATATTTTGGTTGAATTTAGCTGAGATTTCAACAAATTCAGAATCTCCACCCCAAGCCGTTGACATAACCCCATGCTCAGCCAATTCACCGATAACACGTTCTGGATTGGCACCTGGTTTATCAATCTTGTTGATGGCAACGATGATTGGAACGTTGGCCGCTTTTGAGTGGTTGATGGCTTCGATAGTTTGAGGCATAACACCGTCATCTGCCGCTACGACCAAGATGGTGATATCGGTAACAGAAGCACCACGCGCACGCATCGATGTAAAGGCTGCGTGTCCTGGCGTATCAAGGAAGGTAATCTTCTTGCCATTTTCCACGATTTGGTAAGCACCGATATGCTGAGTGATACCACCCGCTTCACCTGTCGCAACACGAGAATTACGAAGGGTATCCAAAAGTGTTGTCTTACCATGGTCAACGTGTCCCATGATGGTGACAACTGGTGGACGCTCAACCAATTCATCTTCATTGAGATAACCATCTTCGACAAAGAAACGTTCGATGTCGGCATTGTCCACTTCAACCTTTTGTTTGGCTTCGATACCGTAATCCACCATGAGGAGTTCAATGGTTTCTCCATCCAAGGATTGGTTTTGTGTGGCCATAATCCCCATCATAAAGAGTTTCTTAACGATTTCAGCTGGTTCACGTTTGATACGTTTTGCGATTTCCGCAACAGTCATACCATCTGTATATTCGAATTCTGTTGGCAATTCATGGAACTTGCGCTCTGTAACAGGTTTTGGAGCCTGGTTACGGTTGTTCTTGTTATTGCCTTTTTTGTTCTTCTTATTGTTATTCCAGTTACTATTTCTTTGATTTCTCACTTGATTTTGACTACTTCGATTCTTTTGTTGTTTTCTAGGACCATCTTCTTCGTGATCATAATCATCACGTTCTTTGTCTGGTCGAGCTTGTTTTTTACGACGTGTATCCACTGGCGCTTCTTTCGCTACAGGAACTACTGTTACCGCTGGTTGCGTTTGTTCAGCTAGCTTAGCAGCTTCTTCAAAGATTTCCTCTGGCTCCTTGCGCTTGTTGGCTTGAGCCAAGGCTTCTTTGGCAGCTTGCGATTGTTTGAAGCGCTCCTCGCTTGAGCGTGCGTACTCTGCATTTTGCTCTGCTTTTAGGGCTGCTGCACGGGCTTTAAAGTCAACACGTGGTCCAGCTGGTTTTGGCTGGAAGTCTTGTTGCTGACGGCGATTATTGCCACGATTCCCTTGACCTTGTGGTTTTTTCCCTTGGTCGTTAAAACGGCGGTTGTCGCGGTTCCCTTGACCAGGTTTACCACCATTACGGCCGTCGTTTTTCTGACGGTTGCCGTTTTGTTGTTGGTCACGGTTGTTGCCCTTGTTTTGTTTGCGTCGATCTGCCTGCTCTTTGGCACGCGCCTCACGCTCCGCCTTGAAGTTTCGACTTTGTGGTCTCGCTGCCACTACTTTTTCTTCCTTAGGAGCTGCGGGTGTAGCTGGTTTACTTTCTTCCTTAGCAACAGCTGGTTTAGCTGATGCAGGCTTTTCCACCTTCTTTTCTACACTTGCTTTTGGTGTCGCAGGTTTTGCTTCTGCCTTAGGAGCAGGTGCAGGCTTAAAGCTCGCTGCGATTCGCTCAGCAGCAGCAGCTTCCACGCTCGATGAGTGGCTTTTCACATCCAAGCCCAACTCTTTTGCACGCGCTACAACTTCTTTACTTTCTTTTCCAAGTTCTTTTGCGATTTCGTACAATCTTTTCTTAGACAAATCATGTCCTCCTCTTCTATTCCATAAGAGACCTCATTTTCTTTGTAAATCCAGCATCAGTCACAGCCAAAACCTTTCTTGATTTTCCGACTGCTATGCTTAATTCCAGTGTTGAAAACACGGTTATAACTTCTACTTGATAATAGTCACTTTTATCTTGAATCTTCTTGGTTAGATTAGGACCAGCATCATGTGCTAGAAAGACTAGCTTGGCTTTCTGGTCTTGGATGGCCTTGACTACCAATTCCTCACCCGATATGATCCTACCTGCTCGTTGAGCAAGACCCAAGAGATTGCTTATTTTTTGCTTATTCAAGTCCTAACTCTCTTCTTTTTACTTTGTGATCCACATAGGCGATCAACTCGTCATAAAAGCTTTCTTCAACTTCCATGTTAAAGCTGCGGTTAAAGACTTTCTTCTTTTTGGCCTCTAGGGCTTCTGCATTGTCTAGCTTGATATAAGCGCCACGGCCATTGGCCTTGCCTGTCGGATCGATAAAGACCTCTCCTTCTTTGTTCTTGACAATGCGGAGCAAATCACGCTTGTCAATCACTTCGTTGGACACAACAGACTTGCGCAAAGGGATTTTTCTTGTTTTCATCTTTCCCTCCTCTAGCAGCTTTTATTCTTCGATCAATTCGTCCGCAGTTGCGTAATCAATTTGACCTGCTTCTTCCATAGCTTCAAACTCACTGGCAGACTTGATATCGATACGGTAACCTGTCAAGTGAGCTGCCAAGCGAACGTTTTGTCCACGACGACCGATAGCAAGAGAAAGCTTGTTATCAGGTACAACGACCAAGGCACGTTTGCTGTCATTTTCATCAAAGATAACTTGGTCAACCTCTGCAGGTGCGATGGCATTGTAGATAAACTCAGCTGGATCCGCTACCCACTCGATAACGTCAATGTTTTCTTCAACAGGAATCATACGGTCGCTCTTAGCATCATAACGAGCTGGGTGGAATTTGCTGGTGATTTTCTTGATATTGGCACCACCACGCCCAACGATTGTCCCGATAGCGTCCACATTTGGATTGTGGCTACGAACAGCAACCTTAGTACGGTCACCAGCTTCGCGGGCTACGCTCATGATTTCGACAGTTCCATCGTAAACTTCTGGAATTTCTTGCTCCATCAAGCGTTTGATCATTTCTGGATGGCTACGACTGACAAAGACGTTGACACCACGAGGGTTGTCTTCAACCTTATAAACATAGACTTCGATACGGTCATGGGAAGCAAACACCTCTCCAGGAATTTGGTCTTGTTTGGACAATTGGGCTTCGATGCTGCCAAGGTTGACGTAAATAAAGCGGTTGTCAAATCTTTCTACTGTACCAGACATGATTTCTTGTTCATGTTCTTTATAAGTATTGTAAGTGATAGCACGTGTTTGCTTGCGCATTTTTTCCATGATGGTTTGTTTGGCAGATTGGGCTGCTACACGACCAAACTCAGCTGGTGCTTCTTCGAACTTGATTTTATCACCAAGCTCATAGGCTGAATTAATGGCAAGAGCATCTTTCAAGCTGATTTCCAAACGGCTATCAAATACTTCATCAACCACTTCACGGACAGTATAAACTGTAAAATCACCTGTTTTTTCGTTGAAGTCGATGGCTACGCTGTCTGATTGGCCATAGCGTCTGCGATAAGCGGAACGAAGTGACTCTACTACTGCGTCGATGATGTCTTCTTTTTTGATTCCCTTGTCTTCTTCCAAAATGCGGAAGGCCTCTAGCATTTCTTTACTCATGTTCTTTTTACTTTTGAATCCTCAAAAGCTATCCTTTCTTTTCTATAGTTTTACTGCTAAACGTGCTTTTGATACTAAACTGTATGGAATTTGGACGGTTTTCTTACGTGTCTTGTCCATATATTCCATGGTCAACTCGTCCTCTTCAAAGGATACCAAGGTTCCTTCAAAGACTTTTTGCTTATCGATGGCCTGGTAGAGCCCGACATGGATGTATTTCCCAACAGCTCCAGCGACAGCATCCTTGGTTTTCAAAGGACGTTCCAAGCCTGGACTGGTGATTTCTAGGAAATATTGTTCTGGGAAGGGATCGGGCTTGATGGTATCTAGGACAGGACTGATGATTTCTGTCAGGTCTGCCGTGTCGTTCAAGGTAATTCCTTCAGGTTTATCTACAAAAATACTGAGAATCATGTCACTGCCAATCTTTCCATACTCGATATCCACGAGTTCGAAAGGTGCTTGGATGACAGGTTCTACAACTTCTCTGACTAATTCTACGATTGTTGCGATTGCGTCCACCTCCTCATAAGCAAGAGGCGAAGATATTTCCCCGCCTCTCTTTCTCATATTCTTACTATCAGTATAGCACGTTTGTCAATTTATGTAAAGTATTAGCACTCAAACAGCTGGTTTTCAAGCTATTTCTTAAAATTCTGCTTCAACTCGGTAGATCACTTGACCTTTGCTGGAGAATTTTTGCTCATACTCTGTCATGACATTGCCTTCAAAATCACTGGCATGTAAGTCTAGCCAGACACCATTGAGTTTCATCCCATACTGAGAAAAGCTCACTAGACTATACTCAAATAAGCCACGGTTATCTGTCTTGAAATGGATTTCCCCATTCTCAGGCAAGATGCGCTTGAAAGTATCCAAGAAACTCTTGTAAGTCAAACGACGTTTTTCATGGCGTTTTTTAGGCCAGGGATCTGAAAAGTTGAGGTAGAGACGATCAATCTCACCGTCTTCAAAGTAGTCAGTCAAATCTGAACCATCTACCCACAGCAATTTGATATTGGGAACTCCAACTTCAAGCACCTTGTCCAAGGCATAACTCAATACCGACTTTTGGATGTCAATCCCGATGTAGTTGATGTCAGGGTTTTGCTTGGCCATTCCTGATATGAAGGCCCCTTTCCCACTTCCAACCTCAACATGAATAGGATGATCATTTCCAAACAAGTCTCGCCATTTCCCTTTAGCCTCCAAGGGATTAAGGACCACATACTGAGGATTGGCCTCTAGTAATTCTGTCGCCCCTTTACGATTTCTAACTCTCATCTCTTCTTTCCATACTTATCGCGGAAGACACGCAAGGCGTAAATCTCCCGGTTTACATTGTCTAAATCTTGATTTTCACAGTATTTGGCAATCTGGTTCAAGTAAGAATACTGACCATACCAATACAATTTATCTAACACTGTCTGATTGTACTTATAGCCATAGTCTCTCAACCATTGGCGCCACTGATGATCAGGAATGTAGTGGCATAGCAAATGCGCCACATCAAACATACGATCCGTCAGACGAACCGAATCCCAATCCACTAGATAAACGAGTCCACTCTCTGTCTCAATCCAATTACTATGACGAAGATCTCCATGCACAATCGTTGCATGGTCTTCTCTAAAACCTGGAGCCGTCTTACCTAGCTCAGCAATCACACTGTTCAAATAGTGATTCTGTTTCAAGATTTCTGGAACTCCATGTTGCCAAGAACGCAATAAATCAACTGGTGTTTCCATGGTATATCCCAAACGGCTCAACTGCTTCATCAAAGGACGCGAGCGGTGGAGACGGTTCAAGATATTGATAATCTGCTTGCGATTCATGTCGTAAGGGGTCAAGATTTTGCCCGTCAGCCATTCCTGAGCACACATATCACTGCCATCTGGCAAACGACGAGTCCATAGTAATTGAGGAGCGATTTGTTCTCTGGCCAGGCCAGGTAGGATTGGAGAGGTGTTCATTTTTACAAAGACGCGCTTCCCATCAGGGTAGCTTCCCATATAAGCTTTGCCGCTCTTCCCAGGGATAGGGGTCAGCGTTAGCTCATTATCACCCAAGTCCATTTCTTTCCTCCGTATAAAGTTTCCTTACTATTCTACTAGTTTTTGGTCTATTCGTCAACCAATCTTTTTAGTTGGTAAGGTAAATAAAACAATTGTAGGAAGAGACTAGCCCCTACAAGAGCCAACAAGGCTATTTTCCCTTGAAAAACCACTGCTCCGACCAGCAATTCTAACAAAAGAACTGCACTTCCCACACCGACTACAATCTGTTTCAATCCCTTCTCTTTCTCCCCTTTTTCTAGTGGAAAGAGCTGAGTCAAGTACTGGTAGTCAAAGGCATGATAGAGGGCCAGTAACTGAAAGAGCAGGAGATAGTTAAATAAAACTACTACTGCTGTCGCGATCCAAGCTTGCTCAATAAAGATCACAGCTAACAAGGATAGGAAGAGGAGGCGGAGACTGAGGGCAAAGAGGTCTCCATTTCGCAGATAAGAGCGGAGATAGAGATTTTGCCAAATCTTCCCAGGCACCTTTTGAACAGTCTTTAGGATGAAATCTAGATAAGCGCGACGTTTGACACTATTTGAAACGCCCTTGACCTGAGTAAAGAGAGCAAAGAAACGAAGCAAAACTTGCTTGCGCTTGCTCTCTTGGGCGATCACATAGTCCCAGTCAATTCCGTTCTCAGTAAAAAATTTATTGGCTTTTTGACGAAAGAGCAGGTATTTCCCAGCTCCCAGTAAAAGCACATAGATGAGAAAGACTGGCAAGCCATAACCCATGGCTAAAAATAAGGGCGCAAATAAAAGCAAGAAAAGTGTTTGGACAAAGAGCCAAACGACCAGTGAGCGCATCGTCTGCCCTTTGAGGTGAGACTTAACCTCCTCTTCACTGACTAAGAGAAAGAGCTTGTCAGGTGCCTCCATATAGGTCGCGATTCCTCCCCAAGCCAAAAGCAAGGTAGATACTATTACTAAAAACAAGAGAATAGGCCAGTGGTTTTCAGGAAAATCTTGCAAGAGTTGACTATACTGGTAAGCTAGAAAACCGATGAGAACTAACAGGAACAAGACAAAATGGTCATTTAGAACATAACGCAGATAACCGACACACTCCTTACGAAAAGCCTGCTTTCGCTTTAAAAACAAGTCTTTCATAGCTCCTCCTCTTTGGTCAGAGCCAAGTAAATATCATTCAAACTCGCTTCAGGCATGTCAAAGACCTCGCGGAGTTGCTGGAGGTTCCCCTGAGCCCGCACCTCCCCCTTGTGGAGAATAACAAAGGCATCACACATCTTTTCTGCTGAGTCTAGCACGTGGGTACTCATGAGAATGGACTTGCCTTTTTGCTTTTCTACTTCTAGAAGCTGAATCAAGTCGGCAATCGCCAAGGGATCGAGACCAAGAAAAGGCTCATCAACGATGAAAAGACTCGGATCTACGACAAAAGCACAGATAATCATGACCTTCTGCTTCATCCCTTTTGAGAAATGTACTGGAAACCAGTCTAATTTTTGATCCAAACGAAACATTTTTAACAAAGGTTCCACACGATTAAAAGCCACTTTTTGCTCAATACCATAAGCCATGGCAACCGTTTCGATATGCTCCCTGAGAGTCAATTCCTCATACAGACTAGGCGTTTCAGGAATGTAGCCGATCTGCTTGCGGTAGTTAGTCGCATCTTCTCGCAGGGTTAGGCCATTAATCTTGATTTCTCCACTGTAAGGTGTCAACAGACCAATAATCTCATTGATTGTCGTTGATTTCCCAGCACCATTGAGACCAATCAAACCGACCAACTGCCCACTTTCAACGGTAAAGGACACATCTTTCAAGACAGGAACGTGAACATAGCCTCCTGTCAGTTTTTTAATTTCTAACATATTTTCTCCGAATCTGGTATAATGTAGCTATATTATATCAAAATTCAATACAGTAGAGGTGGATTTTATGTCAGATTGCATTTTTTGTAAGATCATCGCAGGAGAGATTCCTGCTTCAAAAGTATACGAGGATGAGCAGATTCTTGCCTTTCTTGATATCTCTCAAGTAACACCTGGACATACCTTGGTCGTACCAAAAGAGCACTATCGCAATCTTTTGGAGATGGATGCCGCGAGTGCTAGCCAACTCTTTGCACAAGTGCCAACAGTGGCTCAAAAAGTCATGAAGGCTACCAAAGCTGTCGGCATGAATATCATTGCCAACTGCGAGGAAATTGCTGGTCAAACGGTCTTTCATACTCACGTGCACCTCGTACCTCGCTACAGTGCAGAAGACGACCTCAAGATTGACTTTATTGCCCACGAACCAGACTTTGACAAACTTGCCCAAGTCGCTGAAACCATTAGAAATGCCTAAGGAGTTGCCATGAAACTATCCAATCTATTGCTATTTGCAGGTGCTGCAGCCGGAAGTTATTTTGTCGTAAAAAACCGCCAAGCCATCACAGAGGAGTTGATGGATACTAGCGACCGTGTCGAAGCTATGAAGGAGGATTTGGATGTCATTCAAAACAGCCTGCAAATCATCGACCAACAAAAAGCCCTTATCAAGGAATACCAGAAAGATTTGACCTACAAGTTTAAAGTCTTGGAAAAAGATATCCAAACCAGAATGGCTGTGATAAAAGAAACACAGAAGCTTGAGGATAAGTAAAAAGAGCCAACAACTTTCCTTAAATCCATTTTAGGTTGTCAAGTCCAAACAAAGAAGAGGAATGAAAATGAAACAGTTTGTAAAAGTTCTAGCGAAGGTCATCGCGATCCCTTGCGGCTGCCTCTGCCTTCTTGTAGCCTTGGCATTTCTACTAGTGGCCAATCTTTTCAAGGCTTCACCGAGTGACATCCGTGAGGGGAATGAAGCCTTAAAACAAATCTTTATCTCCCTTGACCTCCCTCCCGAGAAAGTCGAATCGGATGGACACTATCAATACGAGGGTGGAGGCCTAGATTTTTATGTTACTTTCTCAGACGAGGTCATCAATAGTCACCCCGTCCTAAAAGAAAGTCCAAAACTCACCAAAAACCGACTTAAAGTCTATGTCCTCCAGACAGGAGATATTTCCTACTATAAAGTAGGGGACAACTTATTCAATCGTGGTTTAATACAATTTTTAGAGGAGGAGGGCGAGAAATATTTCCAAGAAAAAGGAAAGAAATCAAATTCTTCTTACACAATTCTAAATTGGAAGGATCAGGCAAGTCTTAAAAAGGGAATTGCATTCTATGAAAAAGCTTTGACCTTAGTGGATATTCAGGATAATTCGACGATCAAACATATCGATACTGTCACCGTGAAACCTAGTAAAGAAGCGGAACTTAAGCAACTCATTCAGGAGATGGATGTGGCTGGCTTGCTCACTCAAAAGTACAAATAGTAGACTAACTGGAAAATGATTTTTCGACACTAAATTTTTAATGATAAAACAAAAAGAGCCACTCGGCTCTTTTTGTTTTATTCTCCTTCAAAGGCATCTTTTATATGGTCAAAGAAACCTTTTTTCTTTGGATTGACTTTCAAGTCACCTGCAGCCGCGAACTCTTTAAGGGCTGCTTTTTGGCGGTCGTTCAAACCTGTCGGAGTTACGACATTGACAGTCACGTATTGGTCACCAACGGCACCGCCACGAAGGCTCGGTGCTCCCTTACCACGTAGACGGAATTTCTTGCCAGTCTGAGTTCCTTCTGGGATGACCAATTCAACATCACCATGCACGGTTGGAATTTCCACAGTATCACCAAGAGCTGCTTGGACAAAGTTGAGGTTCAGATTGTAGAAGATAGTGGTTCCTTCACGTTCAAACTTATCACTAGCTTCTACTGAAACCACCACATACAAGTCACCATAAGGTCCACCGTTAAATCCTGCTTCACCTTGACCCGCTAGGCGGATTTGTTGGCCTGTTTCCACACCCGCAGGGATCTTCACATGTACGCTATGAGCTTGTTTTTCATGACCTGTTCCGTGACAAGTTGTACATGGATCTTTGATTTCTTTTCCGCGACCATGACAGACATCACAGGTTACTTGGCGGCGCATCATACCAAGCGGAGTCTGCGTATCGACGTTAATAACACCAGCGCCATGACAGCGTCCACAAGTGACTGGACTTGTCCCTGGCTTAGCACCAGATCCATTACATGTACGACAGCTAGCTTCACGATTGTATTTAACTTCCTTTTCTGTTCCGAAGATAGCTTCTTCAAAGGTCAAGTTCACACGGTACTGGAGGTCATCCCCTTGACGAGGAGCGTTTGGATTGCGCGAAGCTCCGCCTCCACCGAAGAAACTTGAGAAAATATCCTCAAAACCACCGAAGCCACCTGCTCCGTCAAAGCCACCAAAACCGCCAGCACCACCAAAGCCACCGTTGGCACCTGCAGCACCATATTGGTCGTAGGCTGCACGTTTTTGGTCGTCACTCAAAGTCTCATAGGCTTCTTGAACTTCCTTGTATTTTTCCTCAGCACCAGGCTCCTTGTTGATATCTGGGTGGTATTTTTTGGAAAGCTTACGATAAGCCTTTTTGATCTCGTCTGCCGAAGCGTTTTTTGACACCCCCAGACGATCATAAAATTCAGTATTGTTCATAATTCAAGATACAAAGGGCGTCAAACGGACACAGCCATCTAGGAGTTTTGACGACGGACGCTTACGTCCTAGAAAAAACTATCTTTTTGACACAGTCCGTAGCCCGTGTTCAGTTACTCGAACACCCTTATTCCTTTCTATAATTTATAAGTAAATCATTAGAGGGTATTGTCTATACTCTGCTTCACTTCATCAAACTCTTTGTCCGATAGAGTAAAAATCAAGTCCTCTTCTGAATATTCGTTCTGTTCTTTAAAATAGTTATCAGTATTTTCTGCCAAACCTAGACCAAGAATCACTTTTCTTGCAAACTCTTGATGTGCAAAGCCAATAGCAGTAATGATATTTTTATCTTGCAGGACAGCTTTTGCTTTGAAATTTTCCCGAGGAAGAAATTCAAAATAGTCAAAGAAGTTTTGCCAAATCCCACCTGTAAATTTCGTATCGTTCAATAAACCTGCTTTCGCCAATAAAAGAGGCGCTGAAGAAATTGCTGCAATTAAGACATCTTGCTCATCGAGACCTTTCAAAAACGAAATCAATTTCTCATCCTGTAGAGCAGGCCCTATATTTACCATTCCTGGCAAAATAACACAAGAATAATCTTCTAGACGTATTTGATTCAACGTCTTCGTCGGTTGACAGGGCAAACCATCCTCAGAGACCACTATCGAATGATCCGAAGCGACATAATCAATCATGATGTCAAAAGACAGAGCTAAAGCACTTGTTAAAGCGGTTATCTCATAAAGAGAAAAATTGGGGTAAAGGATACAAAGTACTTTTTTCATAAGCTACACCCTCTATTTTATCGAAAAACAGAGGCTGGGTTGCAACCTCTGGATTTCTTCTTATACTTACTAGTTCGAGTTTTAAAAATCAAACTAGTAATGGCTCAACTGAGTTTCGGCTAAAAAATTCGGAAAAAAGATAAGCCATTTTTTGTGCATCGCACAAGGCGATGGCTTCCTATCTTTCTTTCGTTTTCTTAACGCCTCAACATCTTACCGAATCGAGCACGCCCTAACCTCTTGGTGAAAAAGAGACGTAGCGGTTTTCGCTTTAGCGAACTACAGATATGGCTACCTTTAGGTGCAAATCTTCCTAGAAACTAAAGTGTCTGCGTCAGATTTCCTATTTTCACTGTGAGGTTTTAACGGGCTTTGCATCTTATTTTTCAGTAAACTCTCCGTCTACGACGTCATCGCCTGCGTTTCCTGTTGCTTGTGCGCCTTCTGCTCCTGCTTGAGCTTGTTGCGCTGCTGCGGCTTGTTCGTAGAGTTTAACAGCAAGTCCTTGAGCTTTTTCGTTCAATGCTTCGAGTTTTGCTTTCATTTCGTCCAAGTTGTTATCTTCTTGGGCTTTCTTAAGCTCATCAAGGGCAGCTTGGGCAGCGTCACGTTCTGCATCGAAGCCTTTTCCTTCAGTTTCCTTGATTGTCTTTTCAGTCGCAAAGATAGCTTGGTCTACTTCGTTACGAAGGTCAACTTCTTCTTTACGTTTCTTATCTGCTTCAGCGTTTGCTTCCGCATCTTTCATCATGCGGTCGATTTCTTCATCAGTCAAACCAGAGTTAGATTGGATAACAATAGTTTGTTCTTTTTGAGTTCCAAGATCTTTAGCCTTAACAGATACGATACCGTTCTTGTCGATGTCAAATGTTACTTCGATTTGTGGAATACCACGAGGAGCAGCTGGGATGTCTGTCAATTGGAAACGTCCAAGAGTCTTGTTATCTGCGGCCATTGGGCGTTCACCTTGAAGAACGTGGATATCAACGGCTGGTTGGTTGTCTGCTGCAGTTGAGAAGACTTGTGATTTAGATGTTGGAATTGTTGTGTTACGGTCGATGAGTTTTGTGAAGACACCACCCATTGTTTCGATACCAAGTGACAATGGTGTTACATCAAGAAGGACAACGTCTTTAACATCACCAGTGATGACACCACCTTGGATAGCAGCACCCATGGCAACTACTTCATCAGGGTTTACTGATTTGTTTGGTTCTTTACCAGTTTCAGCTTTCACAGCTTCTACAACGGCTGGGATACGAGTTGAACCACCAACAAGGATAACTTCGTCGATTTCTGACAAGCTCAAACCTGCATCTGAAAGGGCTTGACGAACTGGAACTTTTGTACGTTCAACAAGGTCACGAGTCAAATCGTCAAATTTCGCACGAGTCAAGGTCATTTCCAAGTGAAGAGGTCCAGATTCACCAGCAGTGATAAATGGCAAGCTGATTTGAGTTGAAGTTACACCTGAAAGGTCTTTCTTAGCTTTTTCAGCCGCATCTTTCAAACGTTGAAGAGCCATCTTGTCTGTTGATAAGTCAATACCATTTTCTTTCTTGAATTCTGCAATCATGTGATCGATGATTTTTTGGTCAAAGTCGTCACCACCAAGTTTGTTGTCCCCTGCAGTTGACAATACGTCGAAGACACCGTCACCCAATTCAAGGATAGATACGTCGAATGTACCACCACCAAGGTCAAATACCAAGATTTTTTCTTCTTTGTCAGTCTTGTCCAAACCGTAAGCAAGAGCTGCTGCAGTTGGTTCGTTGACGATACGTTCTACTTCAAGACCAGCGATTTTACCAGCATCTTTAGTTGCTTGACGTTGAGCGTCGTTGAAGTAAGCTGGGACTGTGATAACTGCTTTGGTTACTTTTTCACCAAGGTATTCTTCAGCGTAACCTTTCAAGTATTGAAGAATCATAGCTGAGATTTCTTGTGGAGTGTATTCTTTACCGTTAGCAGAAACTTTTTCAGAAGTACCCATTTTAGATTTGATAGAGATAACTGTATCTGGGTTTGTAACTGCTTGACGTTTTGCAGCATCACCAACGATGATTTCTCCGTTTTTGAATGATACTACAGATGGAGTTGTGCGATTTCCTTCTGGGTTTGCGATGATTTTGCTTTCAGTTCCTTCAAGAACTGCAACTGCTGAGTTTGTTGTACCTAAGTCAATACCGATAATTTTAGACATGTGTTTTTCTCCTTAAATTTTAATTCGAATTTTGATTTTTTTGATATTCCCCTTAAGTGGTGGGGACGTGAGCAACTCCCTTCGGGATTTCATCACTTATTTTTGAGCCTATTGTCTCAGAAATCCCCTGTTTCAGTAGCAAAAACTACTGAAACTTTCACCACGGCGGGCAATATCTTCCTTGCAAGCCTCCAGCTTGCTTTTTATCTTTCTTTCATAGTTTATTGTCGTTTCGGACAAGTTTCCTAGTATGTTACGACATGAGGAGTCGAAATCGATACTATTTCGACAACGAGTTAGTAAGGAGGCTAGGCAAACGCCATAGCGATTGCCGTTTTCTGACGAGTTGCTTTAGCTACCGTCAGAATTGCCTAGTTGTAAACTACTACCATGGCTGGGCGTAGGATGCGGTCATGGAGTTTGTAGCCTTTTTGGAAGACTTGGGCGATTGTATCTGCTGGGTGTTCATCGTCTGCTGGAAGAGTTTGGATGGCCATATGGTAGTTATGGTCAAATTCACCATCAGCTGCGATTTCTTCGATTCCTTCTTCTTTCAAAGCGTGAATCAAGCTCTCTTGCACCATCTCCAATCCTTTTTTGACGTCGTCTGTCAAACCTTCAACTGCTAGTGCACGTTCTAAGTTGTCGAGCGATGGTAAGATTGCTTTTGCCAAGTCCTGGCTACGATAACGTTGCAAGTTTTGACGTTCTTCATTGGCACGGCGTTGAATATTCTGCATTTCTGCATGAGCGCGAAGGTATTTGTTTTCGAACTCATCTGCGCGTTCATTTGCCAAGTCCAACTCAGACTTCTCAGGAGTTGTTTCTTCAGTTGTTTCCACAACTTCCTCTTCTTTCATTTCTTCGTTCTTTTTATCTTGGGCCATTTTCGCCTCCTTTAATGATTTCAAAATTAATTTACTTCGTAATGATTACTGCTGAGGTAGCGATAAAAATCCGTCAACTTCATGGTCAATACACGGTTGACTACATTGACTTGGTTGACCAATTGCTGGTAATCCAGATTAACCGGACCGATAATCGCTAGAATTCCAAAACCTCGATAAGGAATGAGGAATTTACTGCTAATCACCGCCAAGTCAGCTAGACAGGATTCCTGACTGTCCGCAACACGGACATTTTGCATCTGATCTTCATGCAGACCCTCACGAATCTCCAAAGCCACCTTTTGCGGTTGGTCAAAGAACTGATAGGCCGCTAGATTGGCAAAATTCAAGAGATTGACCTTGCCCGACACCACAATGTTTTCGTTGAACATTTCTTTAAAAATGTGTTCAAAGAGATCCATAACATTGTCCGTAGTTGTAAAGTAACGCTGGATAATCTGTGGGATCTCCGTCCGAATCTTGTAATGAATGTCCAGAACAGTGTGACCGAGGAAACGTTCCTGAATGATGCTTTTCAGTTTCAGCAAATCTTCCTGCAAGAAGTTTCTTGGAATCAGAAATTGACTTGTAACCGTTCGCGACTCGTCTAGGGTAAATACTGCCAAGACTGTATGTTGCCCCAAAACAACGATATCAAAGGCTGTCAACCGTTGCCTGCTCGGCTCAACATCCAGTGCTACTACCGTACAGCCGCTCAGGTCTGTCAGTAGATTAGCAGCCTCTTGCAGAATATCCTCCAGTTTGAAGAACTCCTGATCAAAGGCTTTGACAATCTCGTATACCTCATTTTCAGCCAGTCTGTCAAAAGCAAGCGAGTGTTTCACATAGTACTGAAATCCCGCGACACTTGGCATCCGACCGCTTGAGGTATGAGCCTTCTCAAGCAAACCCTGCTTCTCTAGAGCCGCCATGTCATTACGAATGGTAGCACTACTAG
Source organism: Streptococcus sp. SR1 (assembly GCF_000526075.1). Lineage (NCBI taxonomy): Bacteria > Bacillati > Bacillota > Bacilli > Lactobacillales > Streptococcaceae > Streptococcus > Streptococcus sp. SR1. The sequence goes on along the minus strand of NZ_JATR01000004.1, from coordinate 1,382 downwards.
AATTGATAGACTCTTGTAGCGCCTTGGATCCGACAGGTTCGTGCGTTTTGGTAAAGATGTCAATAATCAGATTTAAAATATCCTGCTGACGCTCTGTAACCATCTCATCACTCCTCTCTGTCCAATCAATTAGCACTCTATGCACCCAAGTGCTAACTCATGATTCTATTATACACCCTTAGAAGAGAATGTCAAGACAAAAACTCAAAAAATTAGCACTCTTTTACCAAGAGTGCTAAAAATCAGTCTACAGACCTAGAATCTTACTTCTCATCTACTTGGTATTTCCTTTTAAGTCTGAAAAGACCATAGATTAGATAAGAAATTAAGCAAGCGTATAAAACGAAAAAGAGAGAACGATTTCTCGTTCTCTCTTCTTAGACTCAGGAATTAAGAAGTCATTTTGTTATTTCCTAAGAGTAGCTTAGTCTTTCTTGCGAAGAACAAAAGCTGCTAGGCTTGCAAAGGCAAGACCGATGATTGAAAGAAGACCAGATACTGCTGAACCCGTGTTTGGTAACAAGTTCTGATTTTGACTACTTCTTTCTTCTGGTTGACTAGTATTTCCAGAATCTTTAATTGGGGCCGGAGTGAATTCCCAAGTTCCTACGAAGTGTGCGTCTGCTCCATTGATGGTTTCAGATGTCTTGTCATAAGACTTGAAGCTCCATGTGCCTTCTGCTGTCTTCACTTCTGTTTGACTTGGTTGCGTCGGAATCGCTTGGCTACCGTCTTTCAAGTCTGTTTGGTCTGCTGGAAGCAAGGCTTTTACTTCTTGTGGAAGTTCTTTACCTGGAGTTCCGCTGACAAACTCGTGAACTGCTTTATGAGTCACTGTTGGAACTGGAGTTGCTGTAAATTCCCATGCCCCTATAAACTTAACATCTGATCCATTAATTGTTTCCGATGTCTTATCGTAGGACTTGAAGCTCCATGTGCCTTCTACTGTCTTAACTTCTGTTTGACTTGGTTGCGTTGGCGTTGCTTGACTGCCATCTTTCAAGTTTGTTTGGTCTGCTGGAAGAAGGGCTTTCACTTCTTGTGGAAGTTCTTTACCTGGAGTTCCGCTGACAAACTCGTGAACTGCTTTATGAGTCACTGTTGGAACTGGGGTGAATTCCCATGTCCCTACAAACTTAACATCTGAACCGTTGACAGTCTCTGAAGTCTTGTCATAGGACTTGAAGCTCCATGCACCTTCCGAGGTCTTAACTTCTGTTTGACTTGGTTGTGTTGGTGTTGCTTGACTGCCATCTTTCAAGTTTGTTTGGTCTGCTGGAAGAAGGGCTTTCACTTCTTGTGGAAGTTCTTTACCCGGAGTTCCGCTGACAAACTCGTGAGTTGCCTTATGAGTCACTGTTGGCGCTGGAGTGAATTCCCAG